>NZ_JBIUBL010000033.1:0-102726 GCF_044548015.1 Streptomyces sp. NPDC052236
AAGACCGGCTCGAACGGCCAGACCCAAACCCGAGCACTCACTCACGCTCACCAGAAGTCACCACCGCTCATTACTTCGGCAGCAGTCCACAACCCTCCCGGATCGCGTCCGGATTGGCTGTCATATGGCCCGCACTCCGACTCCTGCCCCAGCAGGCGAAGAGCTCTCCGAGGGCGGGCGAGGCCTGCTGCTGGTCGACGCTGTGACCGACCGGTGGGGCACGGTACCGCTGCCCGGGGGCAAGACCGTCTGGTTCGAGTGCGATACGAAGCACTGAGCCCGACGCACTGAGCCCGGCCGCCTAACATGTGACCGCCCGCCCAGACATGCGTACGAGTCGGAGGAACCATGCCGCCCGCCCCCAAGCCGGAGACCCTCGCCGCCTTCCAGGCCGCCAAGGGCTTCATGCCCCTGGGTGAAGGGCTTGCCCTCCACGCCGCCGCAGTCGAGGCGGGCGCGCTCGGGCTGCCGTTGCTGGAGGTGGGTACGTACTGCGGGCGTTCCACCATCCTGCTCGCCGACGCCGCCCGCGAGACGGGGACGACGGCGATCACCGTCGACCACCACCGGGGCAGCGAGGAGCAGCAGCCCGGCTGGGAGTACCACGACCCGGACGTAGTCGACCCCGAGGTCGGCGAGATGGACACCCTGCCGACCTTCCGCCGCACCCTCTACAAGGCAGGTCTGGAGGACCACGTCATCGCCGTCGTCGGCCGCTCCCCGCAAGTCGCCGCCCTCTGGGGTACGCCGCTGGGGCTCGTCTTCATCGACGGCGGCCACACCGACGAGCACGCGGGCGGCGATTACGAGGGCTGGGCGCCCCATGTCGCCGAGCACGGCATGTTGCTAATCCACGACGTCTTCCCCGACCCGGCGGACGGCGGCCAGGCCCCGTACCGGGTCTACCTCAGGGCACTCGCCTCCAATAAGTTCACGCAAATATCAGAGAGCGGCTCGCTGCGCGTCCTGCGCCGCAGCACCGGAACCGGGATTTAACGGTTCGCCGGGCTAACATCGCGACCGTGCCGTACGCCCAGAACGCCAGCCTCCGCAAGCTCACCATCACGCTCGCCCTGCTGGTGCCGACCCTCCTGGCGGGGTGTTCGGACGAGACCCGGACCGAGCCCCGGCAGACGCAGACGCAGACGCTGCCGACTCAGTCGACCACCGAAGGCAAGCCCGGCCCCGCACCCGCGAGCCCGAGCCCCACACCCCCGGCCGATGCCTCCGGGCCGCTCACCGGCAAGGTCGTCGTCATCGACCCGGGGCACAACCCGGGCAATTTCCGCCATGCCACCGAAATTAATAAACTCGTGGATATCGGCACCAATCGCAAGGAATGCGACACGACCGGTACCTCCACCAACGCCGGTTACACCGAAGCCGAATTCACCTCCGATGTTTCACAACGTCTTCGCACACTGCTGGTAAAGCAGGGCGCAACGGTAAAATTCACCCATAGCAATGAGCGCCCGTTCGGGCCCTGCGTGGACGAACGTGCCCAAATCGGCAACAAAGCGAAAGCCGACGCGGTCGTCTCCATCCATGCCGACGGCTCCGCCGTCGGCAACCGTGGCTTCCATGTGATCCTTCCCGCCCTGGTCAAGGCGGGTGCGGCGGACACAACGGACATCGTCGGCCCGTCCCGCGACCTCGGCGTGCGAATCGCCGGGAAGTTCGTACGCGCGACCGGCAGCGCCCCCTCCAATTACGTCGGCGGCGGTACCGGGTTGGACGAACGCAAGGATCTCGGCGGCCTCAACCTGTCCACTGTGCCCAAGGTATTCATCGAATGCGGCAATATGCGCGACCCGAAAGACGCCGCCTTGCTCACCAGCTCGAACTGGAGGCAGCGCGCGGCGCAAGGAATGGCGGACGGCATCAGCAGCTACCTCAACCAGTAGGGCCTGTACCCAGCAGACGACCGGAGCGGTCAGACGATAGGTTCACCTACTACGATGAGGAGTCACCCCCGAGCTCCGCGCCGTGCAATCCGCCGTACCGACGAAGGACTTTTACGTGAACATCCGCTCCCTCACTCGAGGCGATGGCGTGGTGATCGGAGCAGCGGTGTTGCTGTTCATCGCCTCATTCCTCGACACGTTCGACTGCTCCGGAAACAACTGCGACGACGTGCCGAGCGCCTGGGACAACGGGTCCCTGCTCCTGGGTGTCTACCTGGCCGGCATCATCGCCGCCGCGCTGATCGTCGTCGCGCGCGGGCTGCCGCAGTCGCCGAAGGTCCTCGGGTTGGACCTCGGCCAGCTCGGCATCGCCCTGGCCATCTTCACGGCCTGGAGCTCGCTCGGCGCGATCTTCGACCCGGCGGGCTCCCTGGACGTGGACGCCCTCGACGCGGGCCTCGGCATCATCCTCGGCTTCGTCGCCGCGCTCGCCCTCGCGGCCGGTGCGGTCTGCTCGCTTCTGGTCCCCGCGTTCAGGGCCCCGCTCATGGGCGCCCCGAGGCCGGCCGCGCCCCAGTCGCCGTACGGCGCGCAGCCCGGCATGCCCAGCGGCGGCTACGGCTACCCGGGCGCCCAGCAGCAGCCCTACGGCGCACAGCCGGGTCAGCAAGGCATGCCGGGTCAGCCTCAGCCGGGCCAGAGTCAGGGGCAGGGGCAGCCGTACGGCGCGCAGCCCGGTCAGCCCCAGCCCGGGATGCCCCAGCCGGGTCAGCAGCAGGCGGCACCGGCTCCGGCCGCGCCGCAGAAGGCCGGTGCGCCCGCCGACTTCACGCCGTTCTGGTTCGCGGTGCCGGTGGCCCGTCCGCTGTACGGGGAGGACGGTTCGCCCGCCCCGATCGCCGAGCTCGCGCCCGGCACGTGGTACCTCGCGGTGGAGCAGCGGGGGCCTGGGCTGATCGCTCAGACGCAGGACGGGCGTCGTGGCGTCCTCCAGGACACGTCGGGGATCCAGCGCGGCTGAGGTTCTGACTCCTTGCAGCGGCCTCTCGCCCTTCGGGGTGGGGGGCCGCGTCGTTGCGTGGTGCGGGTTGCGGTGGGTGCGGGTTGGTTGCGCCTGCGGCGGGCTTGTTCCCCTACCCGCCCCTTCCCTTAACTGGGGCTCCGCCCCAGACCCCGCGCCTCAAGCGTCGGCGGGGCTTGGTTTTCCGTCGGCGGGGCTGGATGTGGGGGCTTGAGGTAGTCTGACGTATCGTCAGATACGAGGGGACGGACCCGGTATGCGACTCGGACTCGCTCTCGGCTACTGGGGCCGCCAGCCCGACCCCCGCCACCTCGACCTCGCCCGCGAGGCCGAACGCCTCGGCTACGACTCCGTATGGACGGCGGAGGCCTGGGGCTCCGACGCGTTCACCCCCCTCACCTGGATCGCCGCGCACACGTCCCGTATCCGCCTGGGCACCGCAGTGGCGCAGATGGCCGCCCGCACCCCCACCGCCACCGCCATGCACGCGCTCACCCTGGACCATCTCTCCGGCGGGCGAATGATGCTCGGGCTCGGCCTGTCGGGGCCGCAGGTGGTCGAGGGGTGGTACGGCCGCCCGTTTCCCAAGAGCCCGCTGACGGCGACCCGCGAATACGTCGACGTCATTCGCCAAGTCCTCCGGCGCGAGGCCCCCGTTGAACTGGACGGGCGCTTCCACCCCCACCCGTACCACGGCGAGGACGCCACCGGCATGGGCAGGCCGCTCAAGTCGATCACGCATCCGCTGCGCGCCGGGCTGCCGCTGCTGCTCGGCGCGGAGGGCCCCCGGAACATCGCCCAGACCACGCGTATCGCGGACGGCTGGCTGCCCCTGTACTGGTCCCCCATGCGTACGAACGTCTACGAGGCGTCGCTCACCGGCCTCCCCGCCGGCTTCGTCATCGCGCCGATGGCCCGCGCCAAGGTCTGCGACGACGTGGCAGAGGGGCTGCTGCCGGTGAAGGCGATGCTCGGCTTCTACATCGGGGGCATGGGCCACGCCGCCCGTAACTTTCATGCCGATCTGATGGCCCGGATGGGCTTCGAGGGCGAGGCGCGCCACATTCAGCGGCTATTCGCACAGGGCCGCCGCGAGGAGGCGGTGCTGGCGGTGCCCGATGCCTTCGCCGACGAGATCTCGCTGGTCGGGCCGCGAGAACGGATCGCGGAGCGGCTGGAGTTGTGGCGCGAGGGACCAGTCACCGACCTGCTGGTGACGGCACCGGACCCGTACACCCTGCGCGTTCTCGCTGAGCTGAACGGCCAACGGAACAATTGAGCGCGCTGCTTGCAGCAATCAAGCTCTTCTAGCAGCAGTCCGCGCAGTCGGCGTCGAGTCCGCGCGGCAGCCGCTCCCCGCCGAAGACCGCGGTGGTTGCCTCATCTCCACCCAGGGCGGCCACCGCGAGCAGCAGCGACCCGGCCGTCCAGGTGGTGAGCTCCTCGGGCCATATGGCCCGGTTGCCCTCGAAGACGTACCCCGTCCAGTACATGCCGCCCTCGGCCCGCAGATGCTGGATGGACTGGAGAACCTCCAGCGCCCGGTCGGACTCGCCCATCACCCACAGCGCCAGGGCGAGTTCGCAGCTCTCCCCGCCCGTCACCCAGGGGTTCGGCAGCACACAGCGCACACCGAAGCCGGGGACGACGAAGTCGTCCCAGCGGTCCTCCAGGCGCGTTTTGGCCGCCGCGCCGGTCAGCGCGCCGCCGAGGATGGGGTAGTACCAGTCCATCGAGTAGCGGCTCTTGTCGAGGAACCGCTCGGGGTGGCGGCCGATCGCGTGCGCGAGCGCGCCCGCAGCCAGCTCCCAGTCGGGCTGCGGCTCCTCGCGCTCCTCGGCCAGCGCGAGCGCGCAGCGCAGCGCCTGGTGCACCGAGGAGCTGCCGGTCAGGAGCGCGTCGTTGACGGGGGTGCCGTCCGCCTCCCGCTTCCAGCCGATCTGGCCGCCGGGCTGCTGGAGCGCGAGCACGAACTCGACCGCGGCGAAGACCACCGGCCACATCCGTTCGAGGAACAGCTCGTCGCCGGTGGCCTGGTAGTGGTGCCAGACGCCGACGGCGATGTACGCGCAGAAGTTCGTCTCGCAGCCGAGGTCGGTGGGGTGTTCGGTGGCACCGCCGGCCCCTCCGTCTTGGTATCCGGCGTACCAGGAGCCGTCCTGGTTCTGGTGGCTGATCAGCCACTCGTACGCACGGGCCGCGGCCTCGTGCTCGCCCGCGGCGTCCAGCGCCATCGCGGCCTCGATATGGTCCCAGGGGTCTAGGTGGTGCCCGCTGAACCACGGGATCGCGCCGTCCTCACGCTGCACGGCGAGTATCCCGGCGACCGTCTCGACGGCTTCCTCGGCGGTGAGGACGCCGGGCAGGATCAGGTGTTCCGTACGCCCCGGAGTGGTCACTTGGCGGCCACGGCGGGGAGGTGCGGCTTGGTCGCGTACGCCACGAAGCTCTTGCCTATCAGCGGGTTGAGCGCCTGCTCGGCGATCCGTGTGGCCAGCGGCTTCTTCATGATGTCCCAGACCAGCAGCTGGTGGTACGCCTTGACCGGCAGCGCTGCGTCTTCACCGTCCCTGCCGACTCCGAAGGCGCACTTGAGCCACCAGTACGGCGAGTGCAGCGCGTGGGCGTGGTGTGTGCCGTACGGCTTGAGGCCCGCTTCCTTCATCCTGCCGAGCAGTTCGTCGGCCCGGTAGATGCGGATGTGGCCGCCCTCGACCTCGTGGTACGCGTCGCTGAGCGCCCAGCAGATCTTCTCGGGGCCGTAGCGCGGGACGGTGACGGCGATCCGGCCGCCGGGGCGCAGTACCCGCACCATCTCGGCGAGCACGCCCTTGTCGTCGGGGATGTGCTCCATCACCTCGGAGATGATGACGACGTCGAAGGCCTCGTCGGGGAACGGGAGGTTGAGCGCGTCGCCCTCCATGGCGGTGGCGGTGGCGCCCTCGGGGGCCTCGCCCGCCTCCTTCATGGCGGCGAACCAGCGGGCGACCTCGCGGATCTCCTCGCCGTTCTGGTCGAGGGCGACGACGTGCGCGCCGCGCCGGTAGCACTCGAAAGCGTGCCGCCCCGCGCCACAGCCCAGGTCGAGCACGCGGTCGCCCGGTGCGAGCGGGAAGCGGGAGAAGTCGACGGTCAGCACGCGGTCCTGCTTTCGCGGTCGGGGGATGTACGGGTCGAGATCCCGGTAGGGGCGGCCTGGGCCGAGGTACCGCGGGGCTGGGGCGCGGCACGGGTCGGGGTACCGGCCGCGGTACCGGCCGCGGTCGCTGCACGGGTTGCGGTACCGGTACCGGTACGGGCCTGGGTCGTCGCGGCACGCGTCGCGATCGCCTCGCGGTAGCGCTCCGCCGTGCCCAGCGCCGCCTGCCGCCAGGTGAACCGGGCCAGCACCCGTTCCCGGCCCGCCGCGCCGAGCCTGGCCCGCAGTTCGGGGTCGCCCAGCAGCCGCCCCAGCGCCACGGCCAGCGCCCCCGCGTCGCCCGGCTCCACCGCCAGGCAGGTCTCGCCGTCCGGGCCCGCGACCTCCGGGATCGCGCCGCCGGTCGTGGCGACCAGCGGGGTGCCCGTCGCCATCGCCTCCGCCGCGGGCAGCGAGAAACCCTCGTACAGCGATGGCACGCACGCCACCTGCGCGCTGCGCACCAGGTCGACCAGTTCGGCGTCCGTGATGCCCTTGACGAACTCGACCGCGCCGGCGAGCCCGTACCGCTCGATCATCTGCGCGACAGGACCGTCCTCCGCGCGCTTGCCGACGACGACAAGATGGGCGTCGGGGTTCTCCGTACGGATCTTCGCCAGCGCCTCCACGAGATGTACGAGGCCCTTGAGCGGCACATCCGCGCTGGAGGTGGTCACGATCCGGCCCGGGATCCGGGCGACGGCCGGGTCCGGCGAGAAGAGGTCGGTGTCGGCGCCGATGGAGACGACGTGGACGCGGTCCTCCCGTACGCCGAGGTGGTCCACGATCTCCCGCTGCGAGGAGCCGGAGACGGTGAGCACGGACGGCAGCCGCCGCGCGACCCGCTTCTGCATGCGCGTAAAGCCGTACCAGCGGCGTACGGAGGCGCGGCGGCGCCAGCCGTCCGCCTCGGCCAGATCCAGCTGCCGGTCGACGGTGATCGGGTGGTGAATGGTGGTGACCAGGGGCGCGCCGAGATCGCGGAGCAGACCGTAGCCGAGGGTCTGGTTGTCGTGGACGACGTCGAACTCGCCGCGGCGCGCGGCCAGATGACGCCGGGCGCGCAGCGAGAAGGTCAGCGGTTCCGGAAAGCCGCCGGTCCACATGGTGGCGACCTCGACGGCGTCGATCCAGTCGCGGTACTCGCCGGGCCTGGGCGTACGGAAGGGGTCCGGGCTCCGGTACAGGTCGAGGCTGCCGAGCTCGGTGAGCGGAACGCCTTCGTCCAGTACGGGATAGGGCTGCGCGCCTATCACCTCGACGCTGTGGCCGAGACGGGCGAGCTCGCGCGAGAGATGGCGTACGTAGACGCCCTGACCGCCGCAGAAGGGGTTGCCCTTGTAGGTGAGGAGGGCGATACGCAGCGGTTCGTCACCGCCGTTGCCGCCACTACCGCCGTTGCCGCCGCCGGACGAGTCTATGGCCTCAGCGGTCACTCACGGCCCCCTTCTCACTGCGTTTTCGCCGGAGCGTAGCCGCTCGCGCTAATCTAGAACAAGTTTCAAACCTGATGACTCATGAAGGATCGAATCTACCGGCAGGTAGGCCCGCGGTAAGGGCCGGATCAGGTGATTCGCGCCACCACGACAGCACCAGTGGAACGGGAAGGTATGAGAGTCGAAGCCATGCCGACAGGACGGGCGACGGGACAGGCGGTGCCGCCCCTGACGGAGCGCCAGGAGGCCCGCCGCCGTCGCATCCTGCACGCCAGCGCCCAGCTGGCCAGCCGGGGCGGCTTCGACGCGGTGCAGATGCGCGAGGTCGCCGAGTCGTCGAGCGTCGCCCTCGGCACGCTCTACCGCTACTTCCCTTCCAAGATCCATCTGCTGGTCGCCACCATGCAGGACCAGCTTGAGCACATGCACACGACGCTGCGCAAGAAGCCCCCGGCCGGGGACAGCGCGGCGGAGCGGGTCGCCGAGACGCTGATGCGGGCCTTCCGCGCGCTCCAGCGCGAGCCGCATCTCGCGGACGCGATGGTGCGGGCGCTGACGTTCGCGGACCGCAGCGTCAGCCCGGAGGTGGACACGGTCTCGCGGCAGACGACGGCGATCATCCTGGACGCGATGGGCCTGGACAGGCCGACGCCGGAGCAGCTGTCGGCGGTGCGGGTGATCGAGCACACCTGGCACTCGGCGCTGATCACATGGCTCTCGGGGCGCGCGTCGATCGCACAGGTGAAGATCGACATCGAGATGGTGTGCCGATTGATCGACCTCACGTCACCCGAGGACTGAAGCCGGCCCGGACTACTCCTCCGGCGGGAAGACCGGATCCCCGCCCTCCAGCAGCGTGATCGTGATCGCCTCCACCGGGCAGTTCTCCGCCGCCGCGAGGATCTCCTCACGGGCGTCGGTCTCCGGCTCGCACGGCTGCGACTGGCGCGCCGAGTCCAGCGTGAAGCCGTCCGGCGCGGCTCCCACGCACATGCCGGAGCCGATGCAGACCCCCCGGTCGACCTCGATGCGCCAGCGGTCGCCCATTACCCCTCCCAGCCTGCGGGCAAGTGGATCATCTTGTGCTCCAGAAACGCGCTGAATCCTTCCGGCCCGAACTCCCGGCCCACGCCGGAGTTCTTGTAGCCGCCGAACGGCCCGAGCATATCCAGACTGAACGTATTCACGTTGTATGTCCCGGTTCGGACACGCCGAGCGAAGCTGATCCCGTGCTCCACGTCGGCGGTCCACACACTGCCGCTGAGCCCGTAGTCGGAGTCGTTCGCCACCTTCGCCGCCTCGGCCTCGTCCCCGTACGGCAGCAGGCAGATCACCGGCCCGAAGATCTCCTCGCGGGCGACGCGCATGGAGTTGTCGACCCCGCCGAAGAGCGTCGGTTCGACGTACCACCCCTGGTCGAGACCGGCCGGACGCCCGCCGCCGGTGAGGAGTTTGGCGCCTTCCTCCTGCCCGATCCGGATGTAGTCGAGGGAACGCTGCTGCTGGCGCTTGGCCACCAGCGGGCCGACCTGCGTCGCCGGGTCGAGCGGGTCGCCCACCACCAGCGCGTTCGCCGCGGCGGCCAACGCCTCCGCGAACTCGTCGTACCGGCTGCGCGGCGCGAGGATACGGGTCTGGGCGACGCACGCCTGCCCGTTGTTCATCCACGCCGCCGGGACGATCCCGGCCACCGCCACATCCAGATCCGCGTCGGGCAGGATGACCGCCGCCGACTTGCCGCCGAGCTCCAGCGTGACGCGCGTGAGGTTGCGCGAGGCGACCTCCATGACGCGCTTGCCCGCCGCGACCGAGCCGGTGAAGGAGACCTTGTCGACGCCGGGGTGTCCGACCAGATACTCGCTGACCTCCCGGTCGGCGGGGAGGATGGAGAGCACGCCCTCCGGCAGCCCGGCCTCCTGGGTGATCTCGGCGAGGATGTACGAGTCGAGCGGCGACTCGGGCGAGGGCTTGAGCACCGCCGTACACCCGGCGAGCAGCGCGGGTCCGAGCTTGGCCGCCGCCGTGAACTGCGGGACGTTCCACGGCACTACGGCGGCGACGACTCCGACCGGTTCGCGGCGTACGAGGATGGGCCCCAGCACGCCGGAGCGCCGCCCCTCGAACGGGAAGTCGCGCGCGACCGTGATCGCCGCGTCCCACACCATCATCGCGCCGAGCGCCTGGCCGAGCACGCTCCAGGAGTACGGGGAGCCGTTCTGCGAGCTGATGGAGCGGGCGATCTCCTCATGCCGTACCGCGACCGCGTCTTTGATCCTGCTGACCACCTCGATGCGCTCGTCGAGCGTCATACGGGGCCAGGGCCCGTGGTCGAAGGCCTTGCGGGCGGCGGCCACGGCGCGGTCCACGTCGGCGCGCGAGGCGTGCGGCACGCGGCCGATGACGTGCTCGGTGTGCGGCGAGACGACGTCGATGGTGTCGCTGCCGAGGGGGTCGGTCAGCTCCCCGCCGATGAACAGCTTTCCGTGTTCCTCAAACTCGGTCATGGCTGTCATGGCTACTGCCTCCCGCGGCCCGATACTTTCTGACACTGTTTCAGAACTGATACCAGTTCTAGTTACAGTTGGCCAGTGAGAAATGGGGTCTCCATGACAGAGGCGCAGGTGATGGTTCACGGCGGCGGGGTCTGGTCCATCGAGGTGCCCATCCCGGACAACCCGCTCGGCCACACCCTGGTCCACCTGCTCGACACCGACCGCGGCCCCGTCCTCATCGACACCGGCTGGGACGACCCGGCCTCCTGGGACACCCTCGTCGCCGGGCTCGACTCCCTCGGGGTCCTGGTGAGCGACATCCACGGCGTGGTCATCACCCACCACCACCCCGACCACCACGGCCTGTCCGGTCGGGTCCGGGAGGCCTCCGGCGCGTGGATCGCGATGCACGCCGCCGACAGCGCGATCGTCCGCCGCACCCGGGATGCCGAACCGCACCGCTGGCTCGACTACCTGACGGACAAGCTCGTCCGGGCGGGCGCGCCCGAGGAGCACATCGCCCCGCTGCGGGCGGCGCGCGCCTCGGGGTGGACGCGTCCGCTGCCGGGGCAGCACGCCGCTCTGCCCGACCGGGAGATCGTGCCGGGCGAACTCCTCGGCCTGGCGGGGCGGCGGCTGCGGGCCATCTGGACTCCGGGGCACACCCCTGGCCATGTCTGTCTCCACCTGGAGGAGGACCACCCCAGGCAGCGGCCGGGCGGCGCGGGCCGTGGGCGGCTGGGGCGGCTGTTCTCCGGTGACCATCTGCTGCCCGGGATCACCCCGCACATCGGCCTCTACGAGGACCCGGACGACGCCACGGTCACCGACCCGCTCGGCGACTACCTCGACTCGCTGGAGCGCATCGGCCGCCTGGCCCCCGCCGAGGTCCTCCCGGCGCACCAGTACGCCTTCCCCGACGCCGCCTCGCGGGTACGGGAGTTGCTCGCGCACCACGAGGAGCGGCTCACCGGCCTGCTCGGGCTGCTGGCCGGTGCGGCGCTGACGCCCTGGCAGGCCGCCGAGCGGATGGTGTGGAACCGGCCCTGGGAGCAGATCCCGTACGGATCACGGAACATCGCGGTCTCGGAGGTGGAGGCGCATCTGCGGCGGCTGGTGAAGCTGGGGCGCACGGAGGAGCTGACAGGCACGCCGGCAACCTTCGTGGCGGTTGACCCGGCCTCGGGCGGGCGGTGACGGGCGGGCGGTGACAGGCCGGTACAGGCCGGTACAGTGGGCGAGTCGTCATCATGCCCGTACGGGGGGAAGCCGGTGCAAATCCGGCACTGACCCGCAACCGTGAACCGTCGCCAGTGGGCGGTCAGTCGGAATGCCCCGTAGGCGGTCGTGACCGGCTCGTGTCATCGGCAGCCGCCGGTGACCGGCACCGTCGAGGCATACGGAGCCGGAGCCCTGGTGCCTCCGCGTGCCTGTGCCCGGCTCCCCAGGAGAGGCCCAGCCCGCCATGACCACAGTTCGCCGCAGCGCCGCCGCAGCGCTGGCCGCCGCCTCCGCCGTACTCTGCGTGGCCGCGGCCCCGTCCCCGTCCCCGTCACCCTCGACGGTGATGCCGTCCGGTCTGTACGGCACGGGAGACCCGACGTACGACGGTGTCTGGCGGCAGTCGCTGGCGCTGCTCGCGCAGGACACGGTGGGGGTCAAGCCCGCCGTACAGGCCGTCGACTGGCTGACGGGGCAGCAGTGCGAGAGCGGCGGCTTCCCCTCGTACCGCGCGGACGCGGCCAAGGCGTGCGACGCGAAGCTGCCGCTGGACTCGAACGCCACGGCCGCGGCGGTGCAGTCGCTCGCCGCGCTGGGCGAGACGGTGGACAAGTCCGTCGGCTGGCTGAAGTCCGTACAGAACGCGGACGGCGGCTGGGGCTACAACCCGGGTGGCGCCAGCGACGCGAACTCCACGTCGGTGGTGATCGGCGCGCTCGCGGCAGCGGGCGATAAGCCGGGCGAGGTGAAGTCGAAGGGCGGGAAGACGCCGTACGACGCGCTGCTGACGTTCGCGAAGCCGTGCGGCGGGAAGGACGGCGGGGCGTTCGTCTACCAGCAGAAGTCGCCCGGCCTCATCGGCGACTCCACGGCGGCGGCCGTGCTGGGCGCGCAGGGCAAGGGCCTGGTGGTGACCGCAGGCGCGAAGGACGCCAAGGGCACGGTGTGCGAGGCCGCGACGACAGCGGAAGGCGCGGCGCACAACGGCGCGGTGTATCTGGCGACGGCGCTGGCGAAGACCGGCCACCTCGTGACGCCGCCGATGCCCGGGGCGACCGACCCGGCCGAGAAACCGGACTTCGGCAACACGGCGGACGCGGTGGTCGCGCTGGCCTCGCAAGGGCTCGGCGAGCAGGCGAAGAAGCCGCTGACGTGGCTGGAGCAGAACGCGGCGGCGTGGGCGAAGGAGAACGGCCCGGCCGCCTACGCCCAGCTGATCTTCGCCGCGCACGCGAGCGGGGCGGACCCGAAGAGCTTCGGCGGTACGGATCTGGTGGCGGGGCTGAATGGGACGGGCCCCGCGCCTCAGGCGGCGTCTGAGGCGGCGTCTGAGGCGAAGAAGGACTCCGAGAAAGACTCGGGGAAGGACTCGGGGCTGGGCGCCGGGGTGTGGTGGATCATCGGCGTGTTCTTCGTCGCCAGCGTGGGCGCGGGTTTCCTGTTCAGCGGACGCAAGAAGAACCAGCAGCTGTGACGCGCACCCGGCTTCTCTCCCTCGCTCTCCTGGCGTTCGCCGTCCTGGTACTGGGAACGGGAGCGGGCCAGGCGCAGGCCGCCGGTTACCGCTACTGGTCGTTCTGGCAGAGCAGCGGGGACGAGTGGACGTACGCGACGGAGGGCCCGGCGACCGCGCGGCCCGCGGACGGCTCGGTGAACGGCTTCCGGTTCTCGGTCAGCGCGGACAGCGGGGACGCGGCACAGCCGCGTACGGCACCCGACTTCGAGGCGGTCTGCGGCGGAACGCCGCCGAAGTCGGGCACGAAGCGGATCGCGGTCGTGATCGACCCGGGTACGCCGGCGGACGCCAGGGACGGCGAGACACCGCCGGGCCCGCAGGCGAAGTGCGCGCGGGTCGCCGAGGACGCGACCAGCGCGGACGCGCTGGCGTCGGTGGCGAAGCCCCTGCGGTACAACAGCCAGGCGCTGCTGTGCGCGATAGCGGGCTACCCGGAGTCGGGCTGCGGCGAACAGGTGTCGGGGGACCGCCCGACCGTGGAGCCGGAGCCGGGGGCCACCTCGGCGTCTGCCGCGAGCGAGGGCCGGGGCGGTGACGACGGGGGCCCGTCGGTGGGCCTCTTCGCGGGCATGGCGGCGGTACTGGCGCTGGGCGTCGCGGCGGTCTGGCAGTCGCGCCGCCGCCGGTCGTGATGGCCGACGCGCGAACGGTGCGGGGCGACGGCATGGAGCCGCCGCGCCGGGGAGGCGCGGACCCCCGGGTCGGCGGGCCGACGCCCGCCGCCGACGAACGCGGGGACGGCGGAACAGCCCGCCGCGCGGGCGACGGCACGTCGCCACCTACCGCGACCGGCCGCTGGGGCAGTGAGAGCGGCGAAAGCGGCGAGACACGTCGGCGCACGCCCGACGACCCGGCGGCCGACGGCCGCTCCTGCGAGACATCGCCGCGATCGGCGAACTCCCCGGACGGCACGTCGACACCCGCCACGACCAGCCGCTGGGGCGACAAGATACGTCGGCGCACGCCCGACGGCATGTCGCCGGACGGCCAGACACCGCCACCCCCCACCGGCAACGGGTTCCGGCTGCGCGCGCCCCTCGCCACCCGTAGCAACGCCCTGCACGCCGGAGCCTGGTGGCTCTGGGCCCTGGGGCTTGCCGCCGCCGCGTCCCGGACGACCAACCCCCTCCTCCTCGGACTCCTCGTCGGCGTCGCCGGCTACGTCGTCGCCGCCCGGCGCACCAGCGCGCCCTGGGCCCGGTCATACGGAGCCTTCGTCAAACTCGGGCTCGTCGTCATCCTCATCCGCGTGCTTTTCTCCACCGTCCTCGGCTCGCCCATCCCCGGTACACATGTGCTCTTCACCCTCCCCGAAGTACCGCTGCCCGACTGGGCGCGCGGTGTCCGCATCGGGGGCCGCGTCGCCGCCGAGCAGCTCGTCTTCGCCGTGTACGACGGTGCGAAACTCGCCGCGCTCCTCATCTGCGTCGGCGCCGCCAACGCCCTCGCCAACCCCGCCCGGCTGCTCAAGTCCCTGCCCGGCGCGCTGTACGAGGCCGGGGTCGCCGTCGTCGTCGCCATGACCTTCGCGCCGAACATGGTCGCGGACGTGGTGCGGCTGCGCACCGCCCGCAGGCTGCGTGGCCGCCCCACGGGCGGCGTCAAGGCGATCGTGCAGATCGGGCTGCCCGTCCTGGAGGGCGCGCTGGAGCGGTCGGTGGCCGTCGCCGCGTCGATGGACGCGCGCGGGTACGGGCGTACCGCCGACGTCCCGCCGGCCGTCCGCCGCACCACGACCGTGCTCACGCTCGGCGGGCTCCTCGGCGTCTGCGCCGGTTCGTACGGACTGCTGGCCGCGGCCGGTGCCTCGTACGGCTTGCCCCTGCTCATCGGCGGGCTCGCCGCGGCCATGGCCGGGCTGCGGCTCGGCGGGCGGCGCTCCGTACGGACCCGGTACCGGCCCGACCGCTGGGGTGTCCGCGCGTGGCTGGTGGCCGGTTCCGGCGCGGTGGTCGGGGCGCTGCTGATCCGGGCGGGTACGTACGATCCGGGCGCGCTGCACCCCGGGGTCGTACCGCTGACCGCGCCGACGCTGCCGTTGTGGCCCGCCGCGAGCATCCTGATCGGGCTGCTGCCTGCCTTCGTGGCCCCGCTTCCCCCGCACTCGAAGGAGACGACCGCGTGATCCGCTTCGAAGACGTGTCCGTGACGTACGGGGACGACGCCGCGCCCACGCTCAGCGGCGTCGACCTGACCGTACCGGAGGGCGAGTTGATGCTCCTCGTCGGCCCTTCCGGTGTCGGCAAGTCGACACTGCTGAGCGCGGTGTCGGGCCTGGTGCCGCACTTCACCGGGGGCACGCTGCGGGGGCGGGTCACCGTCGACGGGCGCGACACCCGTACCCACAAGCCCCGCGAACTCGCCGACCTTGTCGGCACGGTGGGCCAGGACCCGCTGGCGCACTTCGTCACGGACACCGTCGAGGACGAGCTGGCGTACGGCATGGAGTCGCTGGGCCTCGCGCCCGAGGTGATGCGCCGCCGCGTCGAGGAGACCCTGGACCTGCTCGGGCTCGCCGGGCTGCGCGACCGTCCCATCGCTACGCTGTCGGGGGGGCAGCAACAGCGCGTCGCGATCGGCTCGGTGCTGACCCCGCACCCCAAGGTGCTCGTGCTGGACGAGCCGACCTCCGCGCTGGACCCCGGCGCGGCGGAGGAGGTGCTCGCGGTGCTTCAACGGCTGGTCCACGACCTCGGGACGACGGTCCTGATGGCGGAGCACCGGCTGGAGCGGGTGGTGCAGTACGCGGACCAGGTCGTCCTGCTGCCGGCGCGGGGCGCGGCGCCGTTGGTGGGAGCCCCGGCGGACATCATGGCGATCTCGCCGGTGCACCCGCCGGTGGTGGCGCTGGGGCGGCTGGCGGGGTGGGATCCGCTGCCGCTGTCGGTACGGGACGCGAGGCGGGGGGCGGGAGTGGTGGCGCTGCGCGAGCGGTTGGGGGGTTGTTCCCCCACCCCGCCCCTTCCCGTAACTGGGGCTCCGCCCCAGACCCCGTACCGCCCTCCGGGCGGTGTCCTCTCCCAGCCCCGCCGGCGTTTGAGGCGCGGGGTCCGGGGCGGAGCCCCGGTTGAGGAAACGGGCGGGGTGGGGCAAGACACCGCTACCGTCAGCCACCTCACCCTCCAACGCCACCGCGTCACCGCTCTCCGCGAGGTCACCCTCACCCTCACCCCCGGCGAAACCCTCGCCCTCATGGGCCGCAACGGCGCCGGAAAATCCACCCTCCTCTCCGCCCTCGTCGGCCTCATCGCCCCCACCTCCGGCACCGTCCTCGTCCGCGGCCACACCCCCCACCGCACCCACCCCCGCGAGCTCATCCGCCACGTCGGCCTCGTCCCGCAGGAGCCGCGGGATCTGCTCTACGCGGACACCGTCGCCGCCGAGTGCGCCGCCGCCGACACCGACGCGGGCGCCGCGCCGGGGTCGTGCCGCAGCCTCGTGAGCGAGCTGCTGCCCGGCGTGGCGGACGCGACCCACCCACGCGACCTCTCCGAGGGGCAGCGCCTCGCCCTCGCCCTGGCCATCGTGCTGACCGGGCGGCCCCCGCTCCTCCTCCTGGACGAGCCGACGCGCGGCCTCGACTACGCGGCGAAGGCGCGGCTCGTCGGCGTGCTCAAGGGCCTCGCCGCCGAGGGGCACACCATCGTCCTGGCCACCCATGACGTGGAGCTGGCCGCCGATCTCGCGCACCGGGTCGTCATCCTCGCCGACGGCGAGATCGTCGCGGACGGTCCGACCGCCGAGGTCGTCGTCTCCTCGCCCGCCTTCGCGCCCCAGGTCGCCAAGATCCTCGCCCCGCAGCCGTGGCTCACCGTCGCGCAAGTGCGGGAGGCGCTATGACCCGCACTATGACCCGCCAGGCCCGTGCCGTACGCCTCGGACCCCGTTCCATCGCCGCCCTCCTCCTCATCAGCGCCATCGGGGTCATCGCCTTCGGCTGGCCCCTGCTCGCCGACTCCGACTCCGGGCTCGCCCACTCCGCCGACGCCCCCTGGCTCTTCGCCGCGCTGCTGCCGCTGCTCGTCGCCGTCGTCGTCGCGACGATCGCCGACACCGGGATGGACGCCAAGGCCGTGGCGATGCTCGGGGTGCTCGCCGCGGTCGGCGCCGCGCTGCGGCCCCTCGGGGCGGGCACCGCCGGGCTGGAGCCCATGTTCTTCCTGATGGTGCTGAGCGGGCGGGTCCTCGGGCCCGGCTTCGGCTTCGTGCTCGGCTCGGTCACGATGTTCGCCTCCGCGCTGCTCACCGGCGGCGTCGGGCCGTGGATGCCGTTCCAGATGCTGTCGATGGGCTGGTTCGCGATGGGCGCGGGGCTGCTGCCGGGACCCGACCGGCTGCGCGGGCGAGCCGAGCTGGCGATGCTCGCCCTGTACGGGGCCGTCGCGGCGTTCGCGTACGGCACCGTCATGAACCTCCAGGGCTGGACGTACATCGGCGGGCTGTCCTCCGGCATCTCCTTCCAGCCCGGCGACCCGGTCCACGAGAATCTGGTCCGCTTCCTCGCGTACTGCGCGGCCACCTCGTTCGGCTGGGATCTGGGGCGGGCCGCACTCACCGTCGTACTGACGCTGACCATCGGCTCGACGGTCCTCAAGGCGCTGCGCCGTGCCACGCGGCGGGCCGCTTTCGAGGCGCAGGTCACATTCGAGACCGCCGACAGGGCGCCGCGCGGGTGAGACGCCCCACAGGATTTTGGCGGGTACGAAGCGGAATAGGGGACATTAAGCGCGTATCGGCGGATCGTGCGCGAACCGTCTCACTCTCGGTACGAAGCTCGCTAGTAACCAGCGTCATTGCCGCGCGCTCACCGCGCCGCTAAAACTGGAGCTCGTCGCAAGGCAGCTCCACCTCGTACCTACGAGAGTCCAGGCTGCCTACGCGACGCCCCCTGTTCCCGAGGTTAGGTCGCTCTGTGTTCCGCTCTTCCCGCTCGCTCGTCAGCCGTATCACCAGCCGTGTCACCACCCGCCCGAAGTCCGCTCTCGTCGGCTCCGCCCTCATCCTGGGCACCGCGGGCATGGCGATCGGCCTGAACCCGGCCACAGCCACCGCCGCACCGGCCCCCGCCTCCGCCTCCGCCTCTCCGAAGGCGATCGCGCAGAAGCTGATCCCGGACGCCACCGAGTTCGCCTGCTTCAGCAACATCGTGGACCACGAGAGCGACTGGAACATCTCCGCGTCGAACCCGTCCTCCGGTGCGTACGGCCTGGTCCAGGCACTGCCCGGCGGCAAGATGGCTTCGGCGGGCGCGGACTGGCAGACCAACCCCGCCACCCAGATCAAGTGGGGCCTGGACTACATGAACGAGCGTTACGGCAGCCCGTGCGGCGCCTGGTCCTCCTGGCAGGACAAGGGCTGGTACTGAGCCACCCCAGCCCGCATCGGTAGTAGCGGTGGTCAGGGGCGCTACAGACGCTGGATGATCGTCCCCGTCGCCAGCGCCCCGCCCGCGCACATCGTGATCAGCGCGAACTCCTTGTCCCTGCGCTCCAGTTCATGCAGGGCCGTCGTGATCAGCCGGGCACCCGTCGCTCCCACCGGGTGCCCCAGCGCGATCCCGCCGCCGTTGACGTTCACCTTCTCCAGGTCCTGCTCGAAGACCTGAGCCCAGCTCAGCACCACTGATGCGAAGGCCTCGTTGACCTCCACGAGGTCGATGTCCCTGAGCGACATCCCCGCCTTGCCGAGCACCGCCCGCGTCGCGTCGACCGGGCCGTCGAGGTGGTAATGCGGGTCCGATCCGACCAGGGCCTGCGCGACGATACGGGCACGCGCCTTGAGCTTGAGGGCGCGCGCCATCCGCTTGGACGCCCACATGATCGCTGCCGCGCCGTCGGATATCTGCGAGGAGTTGCCAGCGGTGTGCACGGCGGTCGGCATCACCGGCTTGAGCCTGGCCAGCGCCTCCATGCTCGTGTCCCGTAGACCCTGGTCCTTGTCGACCAGCCGCCACATGCCCTGCCCGGCTGCCTGCTCCTCCTCCGTCGTAGGCACCTGGACGGCGAACGTCTCGCGCTTGAAGCGCTCCTCCGCCCATGCCACGGCCGCCCGCTCCTGCGACAACAGCCCCAGCGAGTCGACGCGCTCCCGGGTCAGACCGCGGCGGCGCGCGATGCGCTCGGCGGCCTCGAACTGATTGGGCAGGTCCACATTCCACTCGTCGGGGAACGGCTTGCCGGGACCGTGCTTGGACCCGCTGCCCAGCGGTACGCGTGACATCGCCTCGACCCCGCAGCTGATGCCGATGTCGATGACGCCCGCCGAGATCATGTTCGCGACCATGTGGCTGGCCTGCTGCGAGGACCCACACTGGCAGTCCACGGTCGTCGCCGCGGTCTCGTACGGCAGACCCATCGCCAGCCAGGCGTTGCGCGCGGGGTTCATGGACTGTTCGCCCGCGTGGGTGACCGTGCCGCCCACCACCTGTTCGACGCAGTCGGCGTGGATGCCGGTGCGGCCGAGGAGTTCGCGGTAGGTCTCGCCCAGCAGGTAGGCGGGATGGAGGTTGGCGAGCGCGCCCTGGCGCTTGCCGATGGGGGTGCGTACGGCTTCGACGATGACGGGTTCCGCGGCCATGAGCTCGTCCTCTCCTCGCACAGCCGCTGGGCGTCCCGGCGCCTCACGGCCGACTTGTGGCCCTCCAGGGCGACCGGTCGCCCGGAAGTAGTACGCGTTCTAGTTCTCCGAGCAGTCTTATGAGTGCTACCCCCGGTACGCAAGGGTCTTGCACGCCCATACCGCGCCCGCACCGCGCCCGCACCGCCGCAACAAATACCGCCGTGGCCCTTGCCACTTGCAGAACTCATTACTACATTTCGGCCAACTTCTGATGGATCGTCAGAAAGCGGCTCTCCATGTCCTGCCCCCACCTGCCCCAAGGGTTCGACTTCACCGATCCCGACCTGGTTCAAGCCCGTATCCCCCACCCCGAGTTCGCCCAGATGCGGCAGACCGCGCCGGTCTGGTGGTGCGCCCAGCCCGGCCGTATCGCCGGCTTCGACGACGCGGGGTACTGGGCCGTCACCCGGCACGCCGACGTCAAGCATGTCTCCACACACCCCGAGCTCTTCTCCTCGAACACCAACACCGCGGTCATCCGCTTCAACGAGTCGATCAGCCGCGACCAGATCGAGGTCCAGAAGCTGATCATGCTGAACATGGACCCGCCCGAGCACACCCGCGTCCGCCAGATCGTCCAGCGCGGCTTCACACCGCGCGCGGTCCGCTCCCTGGAGCAGGCGCTCCACAGCCGCGCCCGCAGGATCGTTGAGACCGCGTCGGCAGACGCGGCGGACGACGGCAGCTTCGACTTCGTCACCAACATCGCGGTGGAGCTCCCGCTCCAGGCGATCGCCGAGCTCATCGGCGTACCGCAGCAGGACCGCACCAAGATCTTCGACTGGTCCAACAAGATGGCGTCGTACGACGACCCTGAGTACGCGATCACCGAGGAGATCGGCGCCGAGTCGGCCATGGAGCTCGTCTCGTACGCGATGAACCTCGCCGCCGCTCGCAAGGAGTGCCCGGCCAAGGACATCGTCTCCCAGCTGGTCGCGGCGGAGGACCAGGGCAATCTGTCGAACGACGAGTTCGGGTTCTTCGTCATCCTCCTCGCCGTCGCGGGCAATGAGACGACCCGTAACGCGATCAGCCACGGCATGCACGCGTTTCTCACGCATCCCGAGCAGTGGGAGCTCTACAAGCGGCTACGGCCCGAGACGACGGCCGAGGAGATCGTGCGCTGGGCGACCCCCGTGATCTCCTTCCAGCGCACCGCCACCGAGGACCTGGAACTGGGCGGGCAGCGCATCAGGAAGGGCGACAGGGTCGGACTGTTCTACTCCTCCGCCAACAACGACCCCAAGGTCTTCGACGCGCCCGAGCGGTTCGACATCACCCGCGATCCCAATCCCCACCTCGGCTTCGGCGGCGGAGGCCCGCACTTCTGCCTCGGCAAGTCCCTCGCCGTGATGGAGATCAACCTGATCTTCAACGCGATAGCGGACGTACTGCCAGGGCTGCGCCTGGTCGGCGAACCGCGGCGGCTGCGCTCGGCGTGGCTGAACGGCATCAAGGAACTCCGGGTCAGCCACAGCGGACGCTGAAGCCGCTACTTCGGCGCGGCAGGCGCGGCAGGGGCGGCTGCTGCTGCCGCCGGCAGCACCACTGCCGCGTCCGCGTCCGCATCCGCATCCGCATCCGCATCTACTGTCGCGTCCCGCCTCGCCGCCCCCGGCACCAGCAGCCGCCGCCCGGCCAGCACGTACGTAAGACCGAACCCCGCACCCACCACCGCCGCGCCGCCCACCGCGTCCAGTACCCAGTGGTTGGCCGTGGCCACGATCGCGCACACCGTGAAGAGCGGGTGCAGCAGCCCCAGCAGCTTCATCCACAGCTTCGGCGCGAGGGCGAGCACCACCAGGCCGCACCACAGCGACCAGCCGAAGTGCAGCGACGGCATCGCCGCGTACTGGTTGGTGACCGCCGTCATCGCCCCGTAGTCGGGGTTCGCCAGGTCCTGCGGCCCGTGCACCGTGTCGATGAAGCCCATACCGGGCATCAGGCGCGGCGGGGCCAGCGGGTAGAGCCAGAAGCCGAGGAGCGCCAGCACCGTGGCGAAGGCGAGCGAGGAGCGCGCCCAGCGGTAGTCGGCCGGGCGGCGCATGTACAGCACGGCGAGGATGGCGAGCGGCACCACGAAGTGGAAGGACGTGTAGTAGAAGTCGAAGAAGGCCTCCGCGCCCTTCGTCTTCACCACCGCGTGGTTGATCCAGTGCTCGACGTCCATGTGGAGCGCCCGCTCCATGGCGACGATCTGCCGCCCGTGCTCCTCGGCCGCGCTCACGCCGCCGGTCGCGGCGGCGCGGATGTGCGAGTAGACGGAGTAGCCGACCCGTATCACCAGCAGTTCGAGCAGCAGGTTCGGGCGGCTGAGCACGCGCCGCCAGAACGGCAGCAGCGGTACGGCGCTCCAGCGCGCGGGCAGGGGTGTGACGTACTGCGTCGGCACCGGCCGCCGGAAGTACGGCGACTCGCGCGGCAGGAACGGCACCGCGACGGCCGCGGCCAGCGCCGCCACCAGCAGCACGTTCTCGCGTATCGGATGGAGCGCCGCCATGTTCGGCAGCAGCATCTTCCCCGGCAGGGTCATCGCCAGGATCACCAGTACGGGCCAGAGCATCCGGTCCGAGGCCCGCTTGCCGACCCGGCCGACGATCGCGAGGAGCACCCACAGCAGCTGGTGCTGCCAGGCGGTCGGGGAGACGGCGACGGCCACACAGCCGGTCAGGGCGACGGCGAGCAGCAGCTGCCCGTCCTGGGCGTAGCGCACGGCCCGGCGGAGCCCGAAGAAGGTGACGGCGGCGGCGAGCGCGAGGAAGAGGGCGATCTCCAGCGGGCCCTGAAGGCCGAGGCGCAGAAGCGCGCCGTGCAGGGACTGGTTGGCGAGGCTGTCGGGGCGGGCACCGAGCCCGGCGCCCGCGACATGGTGCACCCAGTACGTCCAGGAGTCGCTGGGCAGCAGCGCCCAGGCGAGCGCGGAGGAGGTGGCGAAGGTGGACACGGAGGCGACAGCGGCGCGTCTGCGGCCGGTGAACCAGAGCAGCGGGGCGAACAGCAGCACGGTGGGCTGAAGGGCTGCGCCGAAGCCGATCAGCACGCCGGAGGATCTCTCTCCGCGTACGGCGAAGCAGCCGAGCAGCACCAGCAGGACCGGGATGATGCTGGTCTGGCCGAGGCTGAAGCTGTTGCGCACGGGGAGCGAGAGCATCAGCATGCTGATGGCGACAGGTGCGGCCAGCAGGCCGCTGCGGCGCGACACAGGGCCGGGCAGCGCGCGGGCGACGACCAGGCCGAGGACGACGACGAGCAGTAGCGTGCCGAAGGTCCAGGCGATGCCGAGCGCCTGTTCGGCCGCGCGGGTGAGCGGCTTGAGCACCAGTCCCGCGAATGGCGTGCCCGTGAACCTGTCGGCGTCGTACAGCGAACCCTTCACATGCAGTACGCCGTTCGGGCCGATCCAGGTCTCCAGGTCGGTGAGGCGCTCCCCGGGCGGCTGCCGGAGCACTGCCGCCGTCTGTCGTATCGCGAGTACGGCGGCGACGAGCCACAGGGCGGCTCGGGCCGCTCCCATTCTCGTGTCCGCCGTCGAACTGCCGTGCACGCTGTGCTCCGCGTTCGCCACGTCGCGCCGCGCCTCCCCACGTTCCGTGTTCGTTCCTGTTCGTAGAGCCTCGCACTGCCCCTTGAAGGAGACCCAGGCAACCCCCTCTTCGCCTGACTGTCATCTTCTTTTGACCGAATATCTCGGTTGATCTCAGGGTCAGGCATACCGGGCGGCACCTCGGGCGAACATACAAGACCTCACCCGGATGCGCGCGCCGCTGGGGGTCTCCTGAAATAGGTTGGACCATATGAACAAGGACACGCACCAGGAGCTGTGGAACGCCGTAGACGGCTACATCACCGAGCGCCTCGCCCCGGCCGACGAGGCCCTGACAGCCGCCCTGGAGGCGAGCGAGGCGGCGGGCCTGCCCGCCATCAATGTCGCTCCGAACCAGGGCAAGCTGCTGCATCTGCTGGCCCTGCTCCAGGGCGCGCGTACGGTCCTGGAGATCGGCACGCTGGGCGGCTACAGCACGATCTGGCTGGCCAGGGCGTTGCCCGAGGGCGGCAGACTGATCTCGCTGGAGTACGACAGGGCGCATGCGGAGGTGGCCCGGGTGAATCTGGCCCGCGCCGGTCTCGACAAGATCGCGGAGGTCAGGACGGGAGCGGCGCTGGACACGCTCCCGAGAGTGGCGGCGGAGCCGGGGGCGGGCCCGTTCGACCTGATCTTCATCGACGCGGACAAGCAGAACAACCCGCGGTATGTGGAGTGGGCGCTGAAGCTGTCCCGGCCGGGCAGCTTGATCATTGTCGACAACGCCGTACGGGGCGGGGCGCTGGTCGACGCGGACAACCAGGATCCGGCGATCGTGGGGACGCGGCAGATGTACGACCTGGTGGCGCGGGAGCCGCGGCTGAGCGCGACGGCGGTACAGACGGTGGGCACGAAGGGGTACGACGGGTTGCTGCTGGCACGCGTGGTGGCCTGACCTCGCGGGGCGTAGGCCGTAGTGCAGGATATGAACATGAGTATCGTCAAGATCAATGCGCTGACCGTCCCGGAGGAACAGCGCGAGGTGCTGGAGAAGCGCTTCGCGTCCCGCGCGGGCACGGTGGAGAACTCCGACGGGTTCGAGTGGTTCGAGCTGCTCCGCCCCGTCGAGGGGACCGACCAGTACCTCGTCTACACGCGCTGGCGCGACGAGGAGTCGTTCAAGGCGTGGATGGAGGGCCCCATGAAGGCGGCACACCAGGGCGCCGGCGGTGGCGGCAACGCAGGCGAGGCCGGCGCTGCCGGCGAGCGTCCCAAGCCCGCCGCGTCCGGGTCCACCGTCTGGTCGTTCGAGGTGGTCCAGCAGGCCGCCCCGAAGGCCTGAAGCGCGCCGCGCGCACCATGACGAACTGGGCCGTGACCCCCGAGGCCTTCGACTCTCCCGACGCGAGCGCCCTGTGCCGGGACTACTACTACGACGTCGCGAGCCGCTACTGGCAGCGGCCCGCGACGGACGAGGAGATGGACGAGGGCCTTGCCGGGGACGGCGTCGAGCTGCTCGCCCCGCCCACCGGCCAGTTCCTCGTCGGCCGGTACGGCGACCAGGCAGCGGCCTGCGGCGGCGTACTGCTGCTGGATGCCGACCGCGCCGAGCTCACGCGCGTATTCCTGCGGCCCGCCTTCCGCGGCAAGCGGGGCGCCGGGATCCTGCTGGCCGCCCTGGAGGACGCGGCGCGCGAGCTCGGCGCGCGGCGGATGGTGCTCAACACACGGCTTGATCTGATCGAGGCGCGGCGGCTGTACGCACGGCACGGTTACGCCGAGATCCCCGCGTACTGCACCGGTCCGTACATGGACATCTGGTACGGCAAGGACCTGGAGCCGCACGGCTAGGGCGACGCCCTAGAGGGCCTCACCGCGCGTGGTTCCGCTTCGGCGGCGGGCTGTGCGGGCGCTCCTCGTCCGAGCCGCACAGTTCGGCGTTCAGCTCCTTGACCAGCTGCACGAGGTCCGTCGTACGCTCCGGGCTCCACCAGTCGCCGAGCAGCTCCGCGAGCGACTCCTCGCGGGCCTGCGCCAGTTTCATGGCGACTTCCAGGCCCTCTTCGGTGAGCACCAGCTGCAGGCCCTCGCGCCGGGCGAGGCGCCGCTCCTCCACCTGGCGGGAGGCATCGGTGATGGCGCGCAGCGGTACGGGAGTGGTGTCGGCGAGCAGCGCGGGCTCCACCGCGCCGTGGCGGCGGATGCGCAGGAGCAGCCAGCCGGCGGCGGGCAGCAGGTCGTACCCCGCCTTCGCGATGATCTTCACATAGATCTCGCGGCGGCCTTCGCGTGAGCCGAGCACCGACAGCGCCCGCGCCACCTCGTCGCGCGAGGAGCGCTCGACCGGGTTGGACGCGAAGGTCTCACTGGTGTCCGGCGCGGTGACCGAGCCGCGCAGCTTGTCCTCCTTGAGGAACCACGCGACGACGAAAGCGACCACCACCACCGGCACGGCGTACAGGAAGACGTCGGTGATGGCCGAGGAGTACGCGTCCAGCGCCGACAAGCGCAGCGCGGGTGGCAGCTCGGCGATGGCGCGCGGGTCCGCGGACAGCTCCGCGGGCCCTGTGCCGGGCGGCACCGCCTGTCCGGCGAACGCGTCGGTCAGTTTGTCCACGAGCTGGTTGGTGAAGATCATGCCGAAGAGCGCGACGCCGAACGACGCTCCGATGGAGCGGAAGAACGTCGCGCCGGAGGTGGCGACGCCCAGGTCCTCGTAGCTGACGGAGTTCTGCGCGACCAGGACGAGCACCTGCATGACCAGGCCAAGACCCGCGCCGAAGACGAAGAAGTACGCGCTCATCTCCACGGCAGAGCTGGTCTGCTCAAGCTGGTGTAGCAGGACCAGGCCGACGGCGGTGACGGCGGTGCCCGCGACGGGAAAAACCTTCCAGCGGCCGGTGCGGCTGACGATCTGGCCGGAGCCGGTGGAGGCCAGCAGCATGCCGACCACCATCGGCAGCATGTGCACGCCGGACAGGGTCGGCGTCACCCCCTGCACGACCTGGAGGAACGTCGGCAGATACGTCATCGCCCCGAACATCGCGAAGCCGACGATAAAGCTGATGATGGCGACGAGGCTGAAGGTGCGGATACGGAAGAGCTTGAGCGGCAGTACGGGTTCGGCGGCCCGCCGCTCGACGTGCACAAAGGCCACGAGGAGCACGGCTCCGAGGACGGCGAGCCCGATGATCTGCGCCGAGTCCCAGGCCCAGGTGGTGCCGCCGAGCGAGGCGACAAGGACCAGGCAGGTGGCGACGGAGGCGATGAGGAGGGTGCCGAGGTAGTCGATGACGTGCGGGGTTTTCCGTACGGGGATGTGCAGTACGGCGGCGATGACGAGCAGCGCGACGACGCCGATGGGCAGGTTGATGTAGAAGACCCAGCGCCAGCTGAGATGCTCGGTGAAGAAGCCGCCGAGCAGCGGGCCGAGCACGCTGGTGGCGCCGAAGACCGCGCCGAACAGGCCCTGGTATTTACCGCGTTCGCGCGGCGGGACGATATCGCCGACGATCGCCATCGACAGCACGATCAGCCCGCCGCCGCCGAGGCCCTGGAGCGCGCGGAAGCCGATGAGCTGGGGCATGTCCTGGGCGAGGCCGCAGAGCGCGGAGCCGGCGAGGAAGATGACGATGGCGGTCTGGAAGAGCCGCTTGCGTCCGTACTGGTCGCCGAGTTTGCCCCACAGGGGCGTGGCGGCGGTCGCGGCCAGCAAGTAGGCGGTGACCACCCACGACAGATGTTCCATGCCGCCGAGTTCGCTGACGATGGTCGGCAGGGCGGTGGAGACGATGGTCTGGTCGAGGGCGGCGAGGAGCATGCCCAGCAGCAGTGCGGCGATGGCGACCATGACGGTCGATCGGCGCTGCCCCTCGCCGGGGGCCGGACTCACCGCCGGGGTGCTCACTTCCTGAGCCATGGAGATCTCCTCGGTTCCGGGACGCACGCCCACTCCCGGGTTCCCTGCTCGGCCAATCTTCATCCTGCTGGTTCTGTCCCGTTATGGCCCCCCAAGGGCACTCTGGGGGCGGCGGGGCCGTTGAGCTCTTTGGGGCGCGGCAATGGGCGGCTGCATAATCGCTGGCACTGTTAGGGGAGGGAACCTTCGATGACTGGACACTTGTGTCCTGACTGCGGTACGCCGCTCGGCCCACTCGGCGCCGACGGCAGACCTGTGCCGGGCTGCGGCTGCGCGGAGGCCGCCGAGGCGGAATTCAATCCGCTGCGGGTGCGGCCGTATGTGACGTTGCCGTCCGCGGACGGGGACGACGACGAGTACGAAGGCGGGGGCGGGCGCGGGAGCGGGAGCGCGGGCGGGAGCGCGGGCGGGAGCGCGGGCGGGAGCGCGGGCGGGAGCGCGGGCGGGAGCGCGGGCGGGGGCTTCGGCGAAGGACCGCCCGGCGACGTGGGAACGATGCCGCTGCCGCTGCTGGTGCCGCCTGGCGGGGTCGGTCCGGCGGCGCACGGCGAGCCGTCCGCTCTGAACCCCGACCGGGATCAGGATGACGAACTCGAACCCGTGAACGTCACCCCGGCGGGCCACCGCGGTGGCCGGCGGCGGCGCTTCCCCGCACTCCTGGCAGCCGCTGCGGCGCTGGCGGTCGTCGGGACCGCCGCGTACGCCGGAGGGCTGTTCTCCGGGGACGACGAGCGCGACAAGGCCCTGGTGCCGGACACGGAGAGCAGCGCGGTGAGCGTGAGCGCCGCGCCGGACGCGCCCTCGCCGTCGCGGAGCCCGACCGCGTCCGCGTCTCCCTCCGCGTCGTCCTCGGCATCGGCGTCGGCCTCGGCATCCCGTACGGCCACGGCGGAGCAGACGTCGCCGGGCGCGGCCCCCAGCACCTCCAAGCCCGCCGGCCCGGCAGCACCGCCGCCCACGACGGCGACGGCCTCAGGCCAGGTCAAAACGCCGTCCGCGTCACCCGAGCCGGGAGGCACGCTGCGGCGCGGCGACAGCGGCTCCGAGGTCCTGGATCTCCAGGAGCGGCTGGTCAAGGCGTTCGCGTACGACGCAGACGACGGCATGGACGGCAAATACGACGAGGACGTCGAGGACGCGGTGCGCGCATTCCAGCGGGGGCGGAACGTCAAGGGCGACCCCGAAGGCGTGTACGGCCCGCAGACCCGCCGCCAGCTGGAAGCGGAGACCGGCGGCTCCTGACGACCGCGCAACGAGACGGGGTGGCGCGGGGAGCCCGGTTTTTGTATCGTAGGGGAACAAAGTGGTTCCGCCCGCACTCCCTGACCGGCGGGCGGGGCCACCTTGTTCTCTTCTCTTCCCCTCTGGAGTACGCCGATGACGGCAGCCACCCCGCCCGTACTGACCACCCGCGCCCTCCTGTTGGACATGGACGGCACCCTCGTCAACTCGGACGCCGTGGTGGAACGCTGCTGGCGCGGCTGGGCGACCGAGCACGGCCTCGACCCGGACGAGGCGCTCAAGGTCGTCCACGGCCGCCAGGGCTACGCCACCATGGCGGCGCTCCTCCCCGACCGCCCCATGGAGCTGAACCTCGCCGACAACCGCGCGATGCTCGCCCAGGAGACCGCGGACCTCGACGGCGTCGTGCCCATCGCGGGCGCGCCCGCGTTCATGGCCGCCATCAGCGGGCTCCCGCACGCCCTGGTGACCTCGGCGGACGGTCCCCTCGCGCAGGCCAGGATGACCGCGGCCGGTCTGCGGATGCCGGACATCCGCGTCACCGCCGAGTGCGTCGGCGCGAGCAAGCCCGACCCGGAAGGGTTCCTCAAGGGCGCCGCCGAGCTGGGCTTCGACCCGGCGGACTGCGTGGCCTTCGAGGACTCCGAGGCGGGCATCGCCGCCGCGCGCGGGGCCGGGATGCGCGTGGTGGGCGTGGGCCCGCGGGCGGCGGCCCTCGCCCCGGACATCCATGTGCCCGACCTCAGCCACCTGAGGGTGACCGCGCGCCCGGACGGCACGATCGAACTACAGCGTCAGCCGGAGATCGCCTCGTAGAGGCTGAACCCCGCCAGCGCCAGCATCAGGCAAGCGGCCACCTTCGTGATGAGCCGCAGCGGTACGTACTTCATCAGCGTCCGGCCGCCCAGGATCCCGATGCCCGCGACCACCCACAGCGCCAGCACCGCACCGAGGCCCACCGACAGCGGGTCGTCGTAACGGGCCGCGAGGTTGGCGGTCATGATCTGCGTCAGGTCGCCGAACTCCGCGACCAGGATGAGCATGAAGCCCGCCCCCGAGACCTTCCAGAACGACTGGTCCGCGGGGGCCTTGATGTTCTCCTCGTCGCCGTCGTCCTTCTTCAGGAGCAGGACGAGCGCGCCCGCGAGGAAGAGCAGGCCCACCACCGCCTGTACGAGCCGGTGCGGCAGCAGGGTCAGTACGCTGCCTGCCGCGACGGCGAGCACGACATGGAGAGCGAAGGCGGTCGCGACGCCCACGAAGACGTACGAGGCACGGTAGCGGGTACCGAGCATCAGCCCCGCGAGCGCGGTTTTGTCGGGGAGTTCGGCGAGGAAGACGACGCCGAAGGTGAGCGCCATGACGGTGAAGCTGAGCACGAGCGGATTTTCCTCAATCGGTCGGGTGCTGTCCGTACCGAGAGGCCTGAATCAGGAGATCAGGGGACGCTTCGGCACGGCAGCGTCAACAGGACACTGCGGCCGAAGGTCTCGCTGGCGGTCACTGTCGCAACCGCCTCCGGGCGCCGGCCGGGCACGAGGCCCAGCAGTATGTCGACGTTCCGGCGAAGAGCTACTCCCCTTCTGCGCCACCCAGGGTACGCGACACGCCTTCGTACTCACTCCCGGTGCAGCCGCCCCCGCGCCACCAGCTCCAGCACCACCGCCACCGCCATCGCCTGCACCGCCATCAGGGCGACCAGCACAAACAGCTGCACCGCGCCCGCCAGCAACGGTGAGGCCCCGCCCAGCAGCATCCCGACGAACGCGCCCGGCAGTGTGACCAGACCCACGGTCCTGGTCTGATCGAGCCCCGGCAGCAGCGCGTCCGAGGCAGGGCGGCGCGCCACTTCGAGCCGGGCGTCGCGGTCGAGCAGCCCGAGCGCCATCCCCGCCTCCACCTCGCCCCGCCGCTGCTCCAGCTCGTCCAGCGCCCGGCGCCCGCCGAGCACGGTCACGGTGAGCGCGCCGCCGATGAGGATGCCGGTCACCGGGATCAGGGCGATGCCCTTCAGCGGCACCAGACCCGTGAGGAGGAGGGCGGCGACGACGGGCACGACGCCCGCGGCGATCGGGAGCCCCGCCCACCACCAGGTCCCGTTGCCGGTGATGCGCCTGCCCGCGGTCCGTACGGCGACGGCGTACATCAGCAGCAGAAACGCGAGCAGCGGCGGTACGGACCGTACGACCCACCCGATCGCCAGGGAGACCGCGCCGAGTTGAACCGCCGCGCGCACTCCGGCGACGGCGATCTCGCGGGCGCGCCCCAGATGGGCGAGGGCGGCCACCGTCGCCGCGACGGCCAGCAGGACGGCCAGCACGGCGCCAAAAGTGATGTTGACCGGCAGCAGCACCCGGCAACCCTACGTCGCGGAACCGCAAGTGCCGCCGGGTCACACGAACAGCGGACGCCAGGTCAGAAGAACCGCCAGAAGAACCGTCAGAAGAACCACAGACACACACGCACGACCCTTGATCTGACGTGAACATGTCGCCACTCTGTTACCTGGCGCCCACCCCCAGGAAACCTGGCGCCGCAAGCATGGCCACGCCCGAACGGCCAAGCTCCCCCCACAAAAAAGGAGTTCGCATGTCAGGTGTCTACGCGCGTCGAATCCGCCGTGCAGCTGTACTCGTCGCCACCTCCGCCCTCGCCGGGACCGGCATGCTGGTCACCGCCCCCACCGCGCAGGCCGCCCCGCCCACCCCGGTCAGCGCCGCCACCGCCCGTACCTACCTCAGCCAGCTGACGGTCCGGACGGAAGGTTCCTCCACCGGCTACAGCCGCGACCTCTTCCCGCACTGGATCACCCAGTCGGGCGCCTGCAACACCCGCGAGGTCGTCCTCAAGCGCGACGGCACCAGCGTCGTACAGGACTCCGCCTGCGCGGCGGTCAGCGGCCGTTGGTACTCCGAGTACGACGGCGCCACCTGGACCGCCGCGTCCGACGTGGACATCGACCATGTGGTCGCGCTCTCCGAGGCCTGGCGCTCGGGCGCCAGCAGCTGGACCACGGCCAAGCGCCAGCAGTTCGCCAATGACCTGACGCGCCCGCAGCTCATCGCCGTCACCGACAACGTCAACCAGTCGAAGGGCGACCTCGACCCGGCCGAATGGATGCCGCCGCGCTCCGCCTACCACTGCACGTACGCCCGCATGTGGGTGCACGTGAAGTACTACTGGGGCATGTCCATCGACTCCGCCGAGAAGAGCAAGCTCCAGTCGGTCCTGAACGCCTGCTGACCCGTCCTCAACGACTGCTGACCGTCCTGAACAGCTGCTGACCGTCCTGAACGGCTGCCGCGGACCGGAACCTGTCCGCCCTCCTCCGTCGTTCCGTACCCTACGGGGCGACGGAGGAGGGCACGTATGACTGCGCTGCGACTGGGACCACTGCTGCGGTACGTCGACTGGGAGACCGGCGAGAACGCGACCATCTGGGTCGAGTCCGACCGCCCCTGCACGGCCGAGGTCCGGTGCGAGGACGGGGCGAAAGGGACATCCCCCACATTCCAGATCGCGGGCCACCACTACGCGCTGGTGCCGGTGACCGGCCTGACGCCGGGCGCGACCACCGCGTACGAGGTGTTCCTCGACGGCCGGCGCGTCTGGCCGCTCGACGGCCCGGAAGGCTCCCGCTTCCCGGCGAGCACCATCAGCACGCCCCACGCGGGCTCCCCCGAAGCCCCCTCCCCCGCGGTCACCGTCTCCTTCGGCTCCTGCCGCTGGTCGGCAGCGCCCGCCGACGAGCACGACCCGGTCGGGCCTGACGCCCTCGACACCCTCGCCGCCAAGCTCGCCGCCGACCCCACCGCCGTACGCCCCGACGTACTGCTTCTGCTGGGCGATCAGGTGTACGCGGACGAGACGTCCAAGGCGACCAGGCGCTGGCTCGCCGCCCGCCGCGATCTGAGCGAGCCGCCCGGCGCGGAAGTCGCGGACTACGAGGAGTACACCCGCCTCTACGACGAGTCCTGGCTCGACCCCGAGGTGCGCTGGCTGCTCTCCACCGTCCCCAACTGCATGATCTTCGACGACCACGACCTGATCGACGACTGGAACACCAGCGCGTCCTGGCTGGCCGAAATGCGCGCGACCCCGTGGTGGCAGGAGCGGGTGCTCAGCGGCCTGATGTCGTACTGGGTCTACCAGCACCTCGGCAATCTCTCCCCGGCGGCGCTGGAGGCGGACGAGTTGTATGCGGCCGTCCGGGCCACCCCGGACGGGACCGTACGGCTGCGGCGGTTCGCCGCCGAGGCCGACGCCGATCCGGCCTGTGTGCGCTGGAGCTACCGCCGCGACTTCGGCCGCACCCGGCTGCTGATGGTGGACACCCGGGCCGCCCGCGTCCTGGACGAGCAGCAGCGGGCGATGCTCGACGCGGACGAGGCGCGGTGGCTGCGCGACGCGGCGCTGGAGGGGCCAGGCTCGTACGACCATCTCCTGATCGGCACATCGCTGCCCTGGCTGCTGCCGCCGCTGATCCATGACGCGGAGAGCTGGAACGCCGCGCTGTGCCGGGGCGAGCGCGGCGCGCGGTGGGCACGCTTCGGCGAGAACCTGCGAAGACGCGCCGACCTGGAGCACTGGGCGGCCTTCCCCGCCTCGTTCGAGCAGCTGACGCGGCTGATAGCGGAGGCGGGCAGCGGGGAGCGCGCGCCGGCGACGGTGTGCGTGCTCTCGGGCGATGTGCACCACGCGTACGTCGCGGAGCCCGGCTGGCCGGACGGCGTGGCGCCACCGGACGCGCGAGTGCTGCAACTGACCTGCTCGCCCGTGCACAACTCCATCCCCCGCTCGGTACAGCTCGGCTTCCGCTTCGGCTGGAGCGGGGCGGGGCGGTGGCTCGGGCACGCTCTGGCGCGCCACGGCCGGGCGGGCAGGCCGCTCGTCAACTGGCGGCGTACGGGCGGTCCGTGGTTCGGGAACCAGCTGATGACGCTGACGCTGAGCGGGCGTTCGGCCACTCTCAAACTGGACCAGGCACGGGCGGGGGCGGCGGGCGCGGGTGACCGGCTGGTCACGGTGGAGGAGCGGCAGCTGACGACCGACAGGCACTGAAGCGAATACCGGGGCAGAACAGCCACGGCAATAAAGTTGAACTTGCAAGCATCTATGGGCTCTGCCTAACCTAGGCCCTTCTCATCGGTTCACGTCCCCAGACCGAAGGATCCCCCCATGGCGAACCGTCCCCTTACCAGCGTTCTGAATCAGGGCCAGCCCTACGCACTCGCCCTGTTCCGCGTCGTCTTCGGCCTGCTCTTCGCCTGCCACGGCGCGGGCTCGCTGTTCGGCGCCCTCGACCGCACCAGCGTCCCGTCGGGCACCTGGCCCAACTGGCACTCGGCGGTGATCGAGCTGGTCTGCGGCACCCTGATCGTGCTCGGCCTCGGCACCCGCGCCGCCGCGTTCCTGGCCTCCGGCGCGATGGCGTACGCGTACTTCAAGGTCCACCAGCCCGAGGGCCTGTTCCCGATACAGAACGGCGGCGAGATGTCCGCGATGTTCTGCTGGGCGTTCCTGCTGCTGGTCTTCACCGGCCCGGGCGCGTTGGCGCTGGACCGGCTGTTCGTCGCGCGCGGCGAGAGCCGGACGGCGGGGCAGGACCACAACGACAGGACCAGGGCCTCGGTCTGAGCCCTTCCTGCCGCGCTCCTACCGGGCGACCCCGGACGATCTCCAGCCAAGGCCCAGGCGTACGCTGTACAGCTGTACAGCCGCCCATGCCGCTCCCCTGCGACGTCGCGGCGTTGGCCGCGAACCGGGGAGTTACGGGTGCTCGAGAGTCTGGGGTCGCTGACCGGCAGCCCATGGATCTACGCCGTGGTGGCGCTGTCCGTGCTTCTCGACGTCTTCGTGCCCGTGCTGCCCAGCGGAGTCCTGGTGATCACGACGGCCACCGCGGCAGCCGCGGGCACGACCACCGTCGGCGCCACGGCCACCACCGCCTCCGTCGCGGGCGCGGCCGGCCAGGTGCCGCAGGAGGTGCCCTCGCTGCTGGTGCTGATCCTGTGCGCGGCCACCGCTTCCGTACTGGGCGACCTCGTGGCGTACCGGCTGGCCTGGCGGGGCGGCGCCCGCCTGGACCGGGCGATCGCCCGGTCACGCCGCCTGACGACCGCGCAGGAACGTCTCGGCTCGGCGCTCAGCCGCGGTGGCGGCGGCCTCGTCGTGATCGCGCGCTTCGCCCCGGCGGGCCGCTCGATCGTCTCCCTGGGCGCGGGCGCGGCGCACCGCAAGGTAAAGGACTTCCTGCCCTGGTCGGCCCTGGCGGGCGTGGCCTGGGCGGGCTACAGCGCGGGCGTCGGCTACTTCGGCGGCCACTGGCTCGGCGCGAGCTGGATCGGCGCGGCCGTCTCGGTGCTGGCGCTCTTCGCGACGGGGGCACTGGCCGCGTACGTCATGCGGCGTCCGGCTGCGGCTCCGGCTGTGGCTGCGGTGCCTGTTCCGGAGCCGGCCGCTTAGCGGTCCCGCCCGGCTTACCCGCCCCACCTGCCCCCCGTATCTCAAGCCCGTCGAGCAGTCTGCGGGTCGCGTCGGCGATCTCGTCGACGGCCTGCTCGAAGATCTCCCGGTTGTGCGCGGCGGGGGCGCGGAAGCCGGACACCTTGCGTACGTACTGCAGGGCGGCGGCGCGGATGTCCTCCTCGGTGGCTTCTTCGGGAAGGACGGGCGGGCGGAGGGTCTTGATGGATCGGCACATGCTTCCAGTCTGCCTCGCGGGTCTGACAACGCGGGTCTGACAACGCCGGCCCAAAATGCTCACTCAGGCACAAGAAAACAGGGCGATCTGCTGCCTCCCCGACAAGAAAATACGCGCCGGTAGCCGTCCGGGAGAATTTCGGATAGCGCTATTGCCTGCGGGGTTACTCGTCCGTAATCTCTGCACCGCACCACAGGTCGGCGAGTTGGGACAATTCATCGGCCAATTGACCCGCTGCCAGGCCCTCTGGCGCGGGATCCACGCTCCTGGAGCTTTCGGCCCGGGTACCTCCCTCCCGGTCAAGGCTCCCGCACGGGTATCTCCGTGGGGCCTGCCCCCTGCCCACGGAGTCCCGTCGCGGCCCAGCCGGCTGCGACCTGCCGGAAAGCAATTCATCCGCACCATTCCTGCGTTCGCCCGTCGCCTTTCATTCTTGGAGCCGAGATGAAGCGTCTGAAGTCCGCCCTGCCCAAAAACCGAAGAGTGTCCGGCCGCCGAAAAGCAGCAATCCGCGCGGGTATTGCAGCCGCCGCGGGGCTGGGTCTGGTCGCGGGCACCGCCGGATCCGCGCATGCCGCGCCCGTTCGGCTCGACTATCCGCTGAGCGGCTCCACCTTCATCGAGGGGACGGCGTCGAGCCTGGCGCTGGGGCCCGGGGTCCTGGAGGCGAGTGCCGACCTCAGGGCGGGGACGCTGACCGCGAACACGAAGCTGCCGGCGGCGCCCGGGGCGTTCACGATGCTGGGTCTGATCCCGGTCACCGTGACGACCGAGTTCATCGAGACGGAGCCGACGGTCGGGACGATCGACCTCAAGACCGGAGCCATCAACAGCACCACGAAGCTGACGCTGCGGCTCAAGGACCTGAAGATCGCGGGCATACCCACGCTCGTGGGCAGGTCGTGCCAGACGGAGGTGCCTGCCGAGCTGGTGCTCGCGTCCGAGCCGGGCTTCAACGCACTGAAGGGCGGCACCCTCTCGGGCACGTACACGATCCCCAAGTTCGAGAACTGCCTGCTGGCCACGCCGATCATCAATCTGGTGATCCCGGGAGAGGGCAACGCGGTCACGCTGACGCTGGGGCAGCCCTCGGCGCCGCCGAAGCCCTGACGTACTCCGTAGCGGCGGGCAGCCCGGCCGCGCCATGCGCGGTACGGTGCGCGATCGCATCGGCCGCTGCCCGCCGCACGGAGTCCGTACGCCGACCGTGGAACCTTGCCCCCATCTGAGATCGTTCTCAGGGCATTCGATCATTCGATAGCACTGAGGGAATCAGTCATGCCACACCACCACCGTCTCAGCCGCCGAGGACTCCTCGCCGCCACGGTGGCCACGGGCCAGGCGTCCGCGGCGGAGATCCCGCCGCCGGACCCGCAGTGGGCCAGGCCGCCGCACCAGGTGGAGGCGGAAGCGCTGGTGGACTACCTGCGTACGCTCCCGTGGAGCGAGCAGGCGAAGGTGAACCGCTACAAGGCGGCAGGGGTCCCCGAGAGCTCCTTCGCCAACTGGGGCACGGCCGGACACCCTGAGCAGTTCTCCGTACTCGCGCAGTGCTCGTCGTTCCTGACGATGGTCCTGGAGCGCACGTACGGCGCGAACTCGGCGTACGGCTGGGCGACAAGGGAGTACTTCAGCCAGTACTTCGGCACCGAGCCCGGCAAGCTGTACCCCACGGCGGAGAAGTTCCGCACGGGCTTCGCGGCCGCGGCGGACATCCCGCACTTCGACGCGGTCACCAAGCCGGTGAATCTGCGCCCGGGGGATCTGGTGGCGTTCGACTACGACCCCGTGAACACCACGGAGCCGTACACCGGCCACATCGTGATGGTGAAGGAGCGCAAGGGAACCTGGGCGTCGTCCTCGGTGGACAGCCAGGTGGGCCCGGATGTGATCCCGTACGTCTTCGAAATAGTCGACTGCACGAGCGATCCCCACGGCAGCCCCGCCGCTTCCGATACCGCCGAGGCGATCTACCGGGCCTTCCCGGACACCCGTATCGAGGAACACGTCGGCGCGACACCGGAGTGGACCGAGCACAACGGCGTCGGCTACGGCCACATCGTGTTCTACGCGGACGCGACGACGAAGCTCTTCGCGGGCTACCGCTGGAGCGTCAACTCCTCCAAGGCCAACAAGGTGGCCGACTGCCCGATCGCCGCGGCGCGGGTCTACGCGGGGTGACCGAGGCAAGACCACGTACGAGTGACCCTCCGGGAACAGCCCATACGGATGGCCGGAGGCCCGTCACGATGACGGAATGAACGAACGCCGTCTCCTGGAGAGCGCGAAGGAGTTCGCGCTCTGCCTGTCCGAGCTCCAAGGAAACCTCGACCCTGAGTCGTACGACCTGCTGCTGCGCATCCTCAAGGGCACGAACGAAGCACTCGTGAACCGCGAGGCGTACATCGACATCCCTTTCTCCAAGAAGGACAGAGAGCTGTTCACCCCGGCGTTCGGCGAGTCCTTGAGCCGCTTGCTGGAAAAGCTCGGCCCTCTCGGCATGCGCACGGTGGTCGGGATCGACACCCTGACGAGCGGGAAGCCGGTCGGGGACGGCTCCACCGGCGAGGGCCTGCCACCGGCTGGGTTTGCCCATCTCGCCAGGCAGCAGCAGGACATGCTCGACGTGGAGGCGATCGCGAGGGCCAGCGGGCTTGAGCCGTAGCGGTCGTCGGCCCTCGCCTTGGCGCGGGGGCTGACCACGTTCCTTCTCCGGGTGGGTAGCTCTGAGGTAGAGCGCTGCTCTTACAACTGTGATCGCATGACGTCTGACTCCGCCTCACCACCCACAAACCTCGCCTCGATGCCCAGGGCCGAGTTCGCCTTCCCTGGCCCACTGCACGACCAGCTCGTCGCAGCGATCCTCAACGGTTCCAAGACCTCCACGACAGGGCTCGTCGTCGACTATGAGTATGAGGGGGGAGTCCCTGCCGGAAGTCGGGAGTCGTTCGGTGGTCATCGACTCGGATGACCGTCCCGTCGCGGTCATCGAGGTGACCGGCGTGCGCGTCGCCCCGCTGGCGCAGGTGGACCTCGCCCACGTGGTGGACGAAGGGGAGAGAGACACCATCGGCTACGAACGACGGCATCTCGCACTCCCACGCTGTGGAGGCGGCTTCTCCGAGAAGAGCAGGCCGCGAGACATAGAACTTGGCATACTTAAAGTATGGCAATCCGGAAGATCACCATCACTGTGCCGGAAGAGCTGGTGGAATCGATCAAAGAGCGCGTCGACGCACGCGGGGTGTCCGCCTACATCGCGGCCGCCGCCGCTCATCAGGACGCCATGGACCGACTGCGCGAGTTGGCCGAACGCCTCGAAGAAGAGCACGGCGCCGTGACGGACGACGAGCAGCAAGCAGCGCTGGACCGCATCGCCGCCATTGACGGCTGGCATGACGAGCAACGATCGCGTTCGGACGAGGCCGCGTGAGCCGCACCGCCCGCCGCCGCCGAGCGAAACTGCACCGGCCGTTACTTCGAGTCTCAGCGACTCTCAGCGTTCCGGGCGTTTCCGCCCGGAAGGTTCGTGACGGTGTCACCAGAGCGCGAGTTGTTCGCGCCTGGTGTCCTGTTGACGATCTCTCGTTTCTGTCCCCTGTCGGGGTGTTGCGCCAGCCGCCCGCGTGCCCGTCCCCTTGCGGGTTCGGGCGGTGCGGGTCTTGTGCTTGGCTCCACGAGGCTTCGGCACCACCACCAGGGTGGGGCCCGGGTCTGCGGCCACTCCGCTACCCGTTTCACGGTTGGCCGCCGCGAGGGCGGCCAGGTTGTGGCCTGAGTTCGCGTCCCGGTCCAGGGCGAGTCCGCAGGCGTCGCACTCGAAGACACGCACGCCGAGGGGCAGCTTGGCTTTCACCACACCGCAGCGCGAGCAGGTCTTCGAGGAGGGCATCCAGCGGTCGGCGACGATCAGACGTCCACCGTGGCGCTGGGTCTTGTAGGTGAGCTGGCGCCGCAGTTCCCCGAACGCCGCGTCGGAGATACGGCGGGACAGACGCCGGTTGCGGACCATGCCTTTCACGTTGAGGTCCTCGACCACGACGGTGCCGTACTCGGCGGGGATCCGCGCGGTGGTCTGGTGGAGATGGTTCTCCCGCAGGTTCGCCACCCGGTGGTGCACCCGGTTGCGGACCGCGTTGGCTTTCTCCCAGCGGTGGGACGGGGCCTGTCCGGTGCGCCGGTCAGGGCCGCGTCGGCGGGAGACGGTCCGGGAGGCCTTCCGCAGCTGTGTGAGTGCCTGGTCGTAGTGCCTGGGGTTCGCGACCTCGCGGACCTCGCCGGCCGAGTCCGCCATGACCAGAAGAGTCTTCACACCGAGGTCGATCCCGACCGCCGTGCCGGGCCGGGTGGCAGGGGCGATGATGCGGCGTTCCTCGGTCTGCAGGACCGCGAACCAGCGGCCCCGCTCGAACCGCACCGTCACAGACAGAATCCGCATCCCGCCTTCGGCGATCGCGTCCACGAGGGGCTGGACGTCCTCGTGGAGGCGGATCCGGCCCAGGCGGGGCAGGACGATATGCCGCCGGTCATCGAGGCGGATAGTGCCGGTGGTGAACTTGCACGCCGGACGAGCCTTCCGCTTCGACTTGAGACGGGGCCTGCCCATCCGGGCGCCCTTGCGCTGCCCGCGCCGGGACTTGGCGTAGTTGTCGAACGCGGCGGCAGCGTTCGCAAGGCCGGTGTTGTAGGCCTCCTTCGAGTTCTGTGCCCACCACTCCCGCAGGAACGGGTCGGTCTGTTTGGCCTCGTTGAACGCCTTCCGCGAGGACGGCAGCGACCACGACCGCCACGCAACGCGCTCTGCCTCGGGCACGCCGTAGGTCTCCTCCGCCGCGCGCTGCGACCAACTCGCCAGCACATGCCGCACCGCCCAGTTGTAGGCGACCCGCGCCGCCCCGCAATGCGAGGCCAGAGCCCGCAGGGCAGACGCGTTGGGGTCCAGGGCGAGCCTGTGGCCCACGACGTGGAAGCCGGGCCGCGTCTGGAACCCCCGGCGCTTCCCACTCCCGGCAGGCTCCACCCCGCTCACCCGGCCGTCTCCGCCGCCGGGGCAGTGGCCTCGGCGACAGCGCGTGCGGCCCGGTTCTTCGCCGCACGCTGCCCATACAGGCGGGCACACATCGAGGTGAGGACTTCGGTCATGTCCCGGACCAGGTCGCTGGTCCTCTCCTGCAGATCGAGCACCACCAGACGCCGGCCACAAGCCGACAGTGCCGATTCCAGATGCTCGACACCGAACCGGGCCAGCCGGTCGCGATGCTCCACGACGATGACGGCAACGGCCGGGTCCGACAGGACACGGTGCAGCTTGCGCCGCTTCCCGTTCAGTCCCGACCCGACCTCGGTCACCACCTCGGCAACCGCAAGCCCCAGCCCGCCTGCTCCTTGAACGACACGGCAGACCTGTCGGTCGAGATCCGCCCTCTGATCGCCGGATGAGACACGGCAGTACGCCACCGTCCGTCCAACGACCTCGGCAGGGGACTCTTTGACCAGCCACATACCGGACGGCGTCTGCACGACAGGGACCGGCATACGGCCCTCTTTCGCCCAGGCCCACGCGGTCTGGTAATGCACGCCGTTGCGCGCCGCCCACTCGGAAAGCTTCACACAATCAAGATAAGGACTGATAAAGACAGATGACTACTGATAAAAAATGCGACTGTTGTTCACCCCTCATCGGATCGGTTCGCCGATCGGCGCGATGCGATTGCCGTCCTGTCTCTGCCTCGATGGCGGTGCGGACTGGGGCGGGCAGGTCGTCGAAATTGATGGTGGTCACGGCCATGGCAGACAGGGTCCCAGAGTGCATCTGCACTTTTATGTCCAAGCCCTGGAGCAGCTGTTGGCCGGTGGATCGAGGTTTAGCGCCAGCCGTCGAGGGAGACCTGCGGCCCCTTGCCGAGGTACCTCCGGAGGGCGTTGGCGGTGGTGTCCACGAAGGCTTCGGGGATGGCGGTGGCGTCGATCCAGCGGACTTGGGAGTGCTTGCGGGGTTCTCGGTTTTCGGGTTCGCCGGTCCATTCGTGGGTGGCGAAGACAACGGTGAGGAAGCCGTTGGGAGCTTCTACGCCCCAGGCTCCGTGGATGATGTGGGCGACTTTGAGGGTCTCGGGCAACACGGTGAGGCCCGTTTCCTCGTTGAGTTCGCGGACGGCGGTCTCGGTGATCGGCTCGCCCGGTTCGCTCTTGCCGACGGGGAGGTCCCACATGCCCTGGGCGAACTTGGCGTTCTCGCTGCGCTGGAGCAGGACGACGCGGTTGGTGGCCTTGTCGTGGACGATGACGGCCGCGACCAGAAGGGTCATCGATTCGAGCGCCGGCTTGAGGGCTGGGGAGCGGTCGTCGGTCTGCTGGGCCACGGGGTTCCCTTCGTCGGGCGGGTTGTTGGGCATGTTAGGCGAGGGCCTCGCGGGCGCGGCGGGCGAGATCGGCGGCGCCGGGGACGCGGCGGCGCTGGTAGACCGCGAGGGTGGAGCGGATGGAGGTGATGGCCTTGCGGGTGCGGTCTGAGGTCATGCCTTCCATGAGGACCAGGGCCTGGGTCCACGCGGCGACGGCTTCGTCTGCGCGGGCTTGGGCGGCGAGGCTGTCGCCGAGGTCGGCGTGGGTGAGGGCGTGGACGCGCTTGTATTTGGCCGAGTCCCAGCGGGTGAGGGCGTCGCGGTGCTGCTGTTCGGTGCCGATGTGGTCGGCGAGGTCGGTCAGGGTGCGGGCGGTGTGGCTGGCCACAGTTCCGGCGGCAGGGCCGCTGACGCGGGAGAAGCTGGGCTGAGGGCCATCCTCGCGAAGGAGTGACTCTTCGGCGGCAAGGAGCGCACGTGCGGCCGAGGGGTTCTCACCGACGGCCGCGTAAGCACGGGCGTGGGTGATGTGCAGGAGCGCTTCCGTCTGGCCGTCGACGTGGCCAAGTCCGCAGGTAAGGGCGCCTTCAACGAGATCGAGGCAGTAGTGGGGCTGTTTGAGGCTGAGGGCTTGGTGGGCGAGGGCACGCATCATCCAGGCGGCGTGGCCATGGGGGTCCGCTTCGCAGGCGAGCTGGTAGCCGACGAGGTAGTACCGCTGGGCGGCCCCCTCGTGGCCGAGGTCGTGGTGCTTCCATCCGGCGAGGTAGGCGAGTTCGGCGACGGCGCCGAAGGCAGCTTGGCGTAAGGCTTCAGAAGGGAAACGTGCGCGGAGCATGGGGGCCGCCGTGTCGGCGAGGTAGGCCGTGACAGTGGTCAAGCCGTGGCCACCACCGAGGCGTTCGTCAGCGGCGCTGAAGGCTGCGGTGATCTGCCGTACGACGTCGATGTCCTCGCCGCCGACGAAGGAGCGGCCGGTACGGGCACGGAGCATCCGGGAGGTGGCTTCGTGGTCGTGCAGGAGTGGCATGGCGACGCCTGCTGTGGTGAAGGCGGCGATGGCAAGAAAGCGCCGGCCCTCGACATCCGCGCGGCCGAGGTCGGTGACCGTGGTGACCGGGTCTCCGTCGGTTGGGGGTTCGGTGTCTGGTGATTGGAGGCCGACATCGGTCTGGGTGATAACGCGGCCCAGTCGGCGGGAGAGGGCTTCGGCGAGGTACTGGCCTGCCTGGCCCGAGGGCACCCGGGTGCCGTTCGCCCAGTGGGAGATGGCCGACTTGTTGGTCTGGAGCAGCTCGCCGTTCTCGGCGGCGATGCGTCGTACGTCCTTGGCGAGTGCCTCGTACGTGCACCCGGCGGCGTCAATCGTGTCGCGCAGGCGGGAATTGGGTTGGGTCGGCGCTGGCACGATCTCCTCCGCTCCGTGGCTGTAAACCGCGTATACCGCTTGACCTCGGTCACACCGTACCCACTCTGCGTAACGGACGGTTCACTTATCGATAGCCGCGCTGCTCACGGGCTGGGCGGCTCCCAAGTTCCGTACGCCCCACCCGGGCTCGGGCGTTCCTATGCCCGAACCCGGACGATCAGAGACGGAGAAACGGTGACCACCATCGACACCGCGACCATCACAGTTGAGCTGCCCAACGCCTTCGACCCGCGCTGGAGCCGCCTGCCCGGCATCCAGGTGGACGGCCGTCGCATCACGATCGACCCGGCCGAGTACTTCTTCCGCTTCGAGTCCAACACCTGGCTCGTCGCCGACTGGGAACTGGTCAAGGAACAGCTCCTGGACGCCAATGAGACGACCGAGAGCGCGGTCGAACAGCTCGCGCTCGACTTCATCAAGAACCACGGCGAGTCCACCTCCGACGCCACCCGCGTGCTGGTGACCGCGTACGGGGTCTACTCGTATCTCTTCCGCGAGGAGCACCTCGAATCGCTCGGGCTGCCGCAGATCACCGCCGACCACCTGCGCATGCTGCGCGAGGCGGCCACGCTGATGGCGCTCAACAAGGTGGAGCTGGACGGGCACATCTCCAACGTCGGCCCGTGCTGGTTCTTCCCCGCCGCCACGTCCGTCGTCTTCGACCTGGACGACGAGACGGGCGGGATGCTCGACGAGGTCTACCACGGCGGCTGGTTCAACGAGCACCGCCGGATCGAATCCATCAAGGCCCACGCCGCACTCGGCGGGCGGCTCGTGCACGGCTGCCAGTCCGTGCCGGACCAGTCCGGCGGGGTCGTCGCGCCCTACGGTGCCTCGATGGCCAACTTTCGTGACGACCTCGCCGAGTTCAAGGCGGGCTGGATTGAGCAGGTCTACGCCCACCGCGTGACCGTGGCCGAGTAGCCCCACCCTCTGTACGGCTCTGGGGCGGGCTCTCCCGCTCGCCCGCCCCGGGGCTCACCAGCTCCCTGGAGAAACCTCATGGACCAGAACCTGACCGCCGCCCTGCTGGACGACCTGTGCACTCTTGTCGGCAAGCCCACACCCGAACGCACGGAGATCCGCGTCTGGGGCATGTCCGGCGTCGAACGCGTCACCTTCCCCGACGGCAGCACGTCCGTCTTCAAGTACGCCCAACAGCCCTTCGATCGCGAGGCCCAGGCGCTGCGGCTCGCCGCCCGGCGAGGACTGCCCGTCCCCGAGCTCGAAGCCACCGCCGTACGCGACGGATCGCTCGGGATGTTCATGGAAGACCTCGGCACCCCCGTACGGGATGCCGACGACCTCAACGGCATCGCCGCCGCCGTAATGCTCCACGCCGCCCGCCCGGCGGGAGGCCTGCCCCTCCTCGACGGCGCGGGCCTTGGGGCCCTGCCCGGCCGAGCGCTCGATCACCTCCAGCGGCTGCGGAAGGCCGACCGGTGGACGGACTGCGACGACATCGAGACCGCTCTGGGAAGGATCTCCGCAGCAGCCGAAGCCCGCGTCCAGGGGGCGACGCTCAACCCGTTCGGCTGGGTGCACTCCGAGTTCCACCCCACGAGCGTCCACATCGGGGAGAACGGCTGGCACCTCCTCGACTTCGCCCGCGCCTTCACCGGTCCCGGCCTGATCGACCTCGCCTCGTACCACGGCACCACCGACGCGCCGAGTCCCGTGCGACTGCGCGTCTTCCTGGAGCAGTACGTCACCGCCGGCGGCAGCCCCGACACCCTCGCCCGGCGCGGTGGCCTCGCAACCGAGGCATGGGCCTTGGGCTGGCACCGCATGTGGGCCGTGGAGTGGTTCATGGAGCAGGCCATCCGCTGGATCAACGACCCGGCCAAGGACCCCGCGTACATCCCCGTCGTCCGCCGCCACCTCAACGACGTGGTGCGACTCCTGGAAGTCTAGGTGCTTGCCCAGGTCTCCCCCTGGCACGTCCACGCCGCCCAGCGCATGGCCGCCGCCCCCGCCCACGCCCTCACACCGCCGACCCGGATGGAATGGAGCACCCACCCGGGCCTCGGCCCAGGAGCGGAGATCCTCGGCCCGCATCTGCGCCGCAAACGCATCCTGGAACTGGGCTGCGGCCCCGGCCACAACGTCGCCCACCTCGCCAAACACCACCAGGCCCGCGTCACCGGAGTGGACCTGGTCGGCCTCCAGATGCGCCGCGCTCGCTCCCACTACGGCCACATCGACGGCGCCACCTTCGCCGCAGGCCACGCCCTGCACCACCTCCAAGCGACCAGCCAGACCTTCGACGCGATCTACTCCGTATTCGGCGCCGTCGGCCTCGTCGCCCCAGAACTCCTGCTCCCCGCGACCTCCCGCCGCCTCAAGCCCGGCGGCGTCCTGGCCTTCGCCGTCCCCCACCCTGCCCGCGCCGGAAGACATCCAACCGTGGACGACCGTCCGCGCGAGGACTACGTCACCATGCCCAATCACACCCGACTGCCCATCGCCCGCTGGGAGTTCGACGCCCGACGCTGGGCCGCCCACCTCGCCCGGACCGGCCTGAGCATTACCTCTGCGCTGGAACTGCGCCATCCGCGCCGCGACCCCTGGCCCACCACCCTCCTGATCACCGCCCGCAAACGCTGACCGCAGAGGAGCACCGATGCCCCTTCCCTACCTACTCCTGGACATCGATGGTGTTCTCGTACCGTTTCCGGCCCCGGACGGCAGTACCCCGCCCACCCACGTCCGCCACAACGTCCTCCCCACGGGCCGGCACCCCGACAATCCCGTCCCCGTCTGGCTCGACCCCACCCACGGCCCTCTCCTCACCACCCTCCTGACCAGCAGCCTCCTCACCCCCGTGTGGTGCACCAGCTGGCGCAAGGACGCCACCACCATCATCGGACCGCTCCTGGGGCTACCAGACTTCCCCTACCTCGACCTCCCCCGCCCCCGGATCACCACCAGCCACCCCAACGGCTACCTCTGGAAACGCGACCACGTCGACCCCTGGCTCGGCAGAGCCCCCGTCGCCTGGATCGACGACGACTTCTCTTCCCTCGACCACACCTGGGCCGCCGAACGCACCGCCCACGGTCACCCCACCCTCCTCATCCAGCCAGACCCACACACCGGCCTCCAAGCAGACCACCTCGTGCATGCCCGAGAATGGGCTGCTCACCTTCGGGAAACACGCGAAGCCGCCAACGCCGCGTAGGCCGTGCTGAAACGGTGGTGGCCCGCATCCTGTGGTGCGGGCCAGCGGTTGATGTCAGCTCTCAATGTCAAAGACCCCCAGCCATGATCGGCTGGGGGTCTTTGACATTGGTGGGCGCGGACGGTTTCGAACCGCCGACATCTGCTTTGTAAGAGCAGCGCTCTACCACTGAGCTACGCACCCGTGGATGAAGGAACAGCGTACATGGCCCGGGGGGTCGGCCCGCAAACCCGGGGGATATCCCCACCCCGACACGGTGGTCGCCCGGATCGTCCCCCCGCCGCCGGGCTCATACGGTGAAGGGACATCGGCAGAGCAACCTGGGGGAAACGATCACCGTGGCCGCAATCCGCACCCACACCACCAGCACCCGACGCGTCCGCGTGGCCCTCGTCGGGGCCGGGGTTGCCGTCGCCGCCCTCGCCCTCAGTGGGTGCGGGGGCGCTGATGCCGGGGGCGCGCCCGTCGAGAACCGGTCGTTTCCGTTCAGCGCCAAGACGCTGACCATTGACTCCGACAACTCCGACCTCGTAGTCGAGTCGGCCGATGTGAAAGACGTGCAGGTCACCCGGCAGGTCGACGGCTGGGTGTTCGTCGGGAAGGGGCCCGACGCCGTATGGAAGCTGGAGGACGGGAAGCTCACCGTCCGCGTCAAGTGCGACGCCCTCGTCAGTGACTGCCAGTCGCGGCACACCGTGAAGGTCCCGCGCGGCGTCGCCGTCACCGTCGATGACGACAACGGCAGCGTGACCGCCTCCGGATTCGACGCCGCTTTGAAGATCCGTTCCGACAACGGCGATGTGACCGTCCGGGACTCCAGCGGGCCCCTTGACCTGAACAGTGAGAACGGAGAGATCCTCACCGAGCGCGTCACCGCCAAGACCGTGACCGCCCGCGCCGACAACGGGTCGGTGCGCCTCCTGCTCGCCGCCGCGCCCCACCTGGTCGATACGGTCAGTGACAACGGCGACGTCGTCATCGAGCTGCCGCGCGCCGGCGGCCCGTACGCCGTCACCGCCACCAGCGACAACGGCGACGTGGATCTCGATGTGCCGACCGACAAGAGCAGCACGCACGTGGTGAGGGCCCGCAGCGACAACGGCGAAGTCACTGTGCGAAGCGCGAACTAATCGGCCCGTGTGTTCGTCCCTACCAGGTGGGAGAATAAACCCGGCAGGGCGAATCGGCACGGGAGAGGCATGTGACGGCCACACACGCGCAGCCGCACGCAAGAGCGAAAGCGAGTGCCGTCCGCGATGTCCTCGCCCTGATGCTGCTGCCTGTGCCTTTGGTCGTCGCCGCGCTGCCGGGCGCGTTCGCCGGCGGGGGTACGCGGCGGTGGTTCGGCGGGCGCGGTGAGAGTCAGCGGGCCGACGCCCAGGCCGCGAAGGACGGTGCTGCCGCCGCCTTCGTCGAGCTGGACACCGCCCAGCGCGACCTGCGGATCTCGATCGAGACGATCACGGCGGTGGACAGCTCTCCGGGGGGCCGCCGCGTCGTGGATGACTTCGCCGCGCTGGGGCGGCGGATAGACGAGGTGAGCCTCGCCTACATCACCGCCGTCGACGCGCATGATCTCGACCGTGACGATCTGGAGGCCTCCGTCGCCGCCCAGGCGCGCGGTGAGCTGAACCGCGCCAAGGACGAGCTCGTACGCGTCAAGGGCGAGCTCGACCGGTTCGCGCAAGGGCTCGGGCCGCTGCTCGACAAGGCGGAGACGCAGCTCGCCCGGCTGGCGCCCGCCGTGGAGCGGGCACGGCAAGGGCTCCTTTCCGCGAGCAACGCTCTCGATGCGGCGCGGGGCTCCGGTCTGCGGGCGGACGATCTCGCCGCCCGCCTCGCCGCCCTCGGCCCCGAGCTGACCATGCTCAACCAGGGCGCGGGCCGCCACGGCGTCGCCGAGACCCTCCAGCGCGCCGACCGGGTCGTACGCGACGCCGAAGCCGTACGAGCCGAGGCCGAGCGGCTGCCCGAGCGCGCCGCCGAGATCGACAAGCGCCTGGTCTCGCTCCGTACGCGCGCGCAGGCCCTCACCACCCGCGCCGGTTCCGTCGAGCCGGTCCTGAGCGAGCTGCGGCGCCGCTTCTCCGCCGCCTGCTGGCAGGATCTCCAGCCCGTCCCCGAGCAGGCGGCCGTCAGCGTCCGCCAGGCCGAGGAGAGGCTCAAGGAGGCGGCGAAGGCGCGCGAGGACCAGCGGTGGGCGGACGCGACGGCCCTGCTCTCCACAGTGCGAGCGCTGCTGAACACCACGGACGAGGCCGTCTCGGCGGCCGGTGACCGGCTGCGGAGGCTCAACGCCGTGGCGAAGGACCCGCAGCAGGAGATCGACCGGACCCGGTTCGCCATCCGGGACGCGCAGCGCCTCGCCATGGCCGGGCGTAACACCCCGGACCCCCGCCACGCCCGGCCCCTGGACGACTCGGTGGGCCGGCTGGACCGGGCCGTCACCGGGCTGGAGGAGCGCCACCCCGATTACTGGCACTTCCTGACCGAGACCGAGGCCGTACGGCGCACTGTCGCGCGCGTGGTTGAGCAGATCCGCGAGGAGCGGGGCACGGGCGCGGCCTGAGGCAGGCCCTGAGGCAGGTATGTACGGGGTTGTCCGGTCCCGTAAGCGGACGGATCCTTGGAAGGACGAGTACGTCCAGACGAGGACGTCCAAAGGAGGCGGACATGGGCACACGCGTCCCGCATCCCGTAGCCGGAGCCCGAACCCGTCGCATCAGACTCGACGAACATCTGCCTGTCGACCACCGGCTCAGCCAGGTCTACCGCGTCGGCGCGGGCCTCATCGGTCTGGTCCTGGTCGCCTTCGGAATCCTCGGGCTGATCGACCGGATCGGCTTCTTCGACACCGGCGGCGACCGGGTCGCGGGCCTGAATACCAACGGCGCGCTGAGTGTGCTCTCGATCTGCGTGGGGCTGCTGCTCTTCGCCGGGATGGTCATCGGCGGCAACTTCGCCTCCACCCTGAATATGGTCCTCGGCGTCGCCTTCATCCTCAGCGGCTTCGTCAATCTCGCGCTGCTGGACCGCAGCTTCAACCCCCTCGCCTTCCGCATCCAGAACGTGCTGTTCAGCTTTGTGGTGGGCGTGGCGCTGATGTTCTTCGGGATGTACGGGCGGGTCGGCTCGGCCCTGCCGCACGACAACCCGTACTGGAAGGCCCGCCACCCCCAGCGTGCCGCCGAGGAGCAGCGCCGCCGCAAGCGGGCAGCACAGCAGCCCGCACCGCTCAACCGGCCGAAGCAGCGCTGACGGGGAGCAATGACGTGGACGTCGCGGAGAAACTCGCCCGCCGAATCTTCGACGGGACGCACGGCGAGGGCGACATCCTCCATCCGCGCGAGCTCGCGGACCAGCTGCGGGTCAGCCAGAGCGCCATCCATGAGGCGTTCAAGGTGCTGACCACCAAGGGCCTGCTCGGCCACCGGCACAGGCGCGGCACGTTCGTGCGTACCCGGGACAACTGGAACCTCCTGGACTCCGACGTACTGCGCTGGCAGCTCGTCGGCGGCGTGTCCAACGACTTCTTCGCCGACATGCTGGAGCTGCGCCGCTCCATCGAGCCCGCCGCGGCCTCGCTCGCCGCCGCGCAACGTACCGACGAGGACCTCGCCGCGCTCGACGCGGCGCTGGACGCGATGCGGGCGAGCGAGGACGACCCGGTGCTCGCCGTGCGCGCCGACGCCTCCTTCCACACGGCGCTGCTCGCCGCCTCGCACAACCGGTTCTTCGCGCAGCTGCGCCGGGTGATCATTCCGGTGCTGGTCGAGCGTGACCGCCGGGTCCACCTCGCGGGCAGGATCGAGAATCCGGTAGCCGTGCACGCCGCGGTCGTCGATCGCATACGGGAAGAGGACCTCGACGGCGCGTACATGGCCACGCTGGAACTGCTGGACGTGGCGATGCGCCATCACCCGTAGGCTGGCGTCATGCCTCGTTATGAATACCGCTGCCGCAGCTGCGGCGACACGTTCGAAGTGAACCGCCCGATGGCCCAGTCCTCCGACCCGGCGAGCTGCCCGGCCGGTCATGAGGACACGGTCAAGCTGCTCTCGGCGGTCGCCGTCGGCGGTACGAAGTCCGGGGCGGGACCCGCACCCGCTGCCGGCGGTGGCGGTGGCGGTGGCTGCTGCGGAGGCGGCTGCTGCGGCTGAGCCACCCACAGCGACGCCCTCAGCTGCCGAGGTACCGCAGCACCGCGAGCACCCGCCGCGAGTAGCCCGTCGTCCCGGTCAGTTCGAGCTTCTCGAAGATCGCGTCGATGTGCTTCTCGACCGCGCTCTGTGACGCATGCAGCCGGGCGGCGATGGCCGCGTTCGTGTGCCCCTGCGCCATCTCCCCCAGTACGTCCCGCTCCCGCGCGTGGAGCGGGCGGGAAGCCGGCGTACGACATCGGGGCTCGCGCAGTACGGAGTGCTGCTCTTCGCGGGCGTACGGCTGTTCAGGCCGCGGGCAGGTGCGCGCCGGAACTCAGCGAAGCCCTGAAGCGGCGCAGGATCTCCTCGCCCGCCGCGACGCCGGTCTCCGGAAGTACGTCGACGTTCGCGCCCATCCAGCCGCTTTCGGCGAGTTCGCCGTGGCCCGGCCGCCAGCCGTGGTCCGCCGCGAGCAGCAGATCGGCGTCGAGGAGGGAGTCCCCGGCCGCGAGAGTCCGCTCCGCGCCGGTCCGGCGGGCCACTTCGCGCATTGCCGCGCTCTTCGTGAGCGGTTGCGGCACCGCGTAGATCTTGCGCCCCTGGAGGGACACGGTCCAGCCGCGGCCCTCGGCCCAGTCGGCGAGCTCCTTGACCCAGCCCTCGGGCAGCAGCGCACGGTCGACCACGAGGTAGGCGAAGAGGTCCTCCGCGACCCGCTCCTTGAGGAGCCAGGCGGGGTCGGCGGCGCCAAGGAGATGGGCGCGGACCTCGTCCAGCGAGGCGCACTCGTCGGCGAGGCGGGCGGCGACCTGCCGCTGCCAGGCGGGGTCGGAGACGCCGTCGACCAGGATGTGCCCGCCGTTGGCGCAGATCGCGAAGGGCGCGGCGGGGCCGGGGAGGTGGATGCGGTGGTACTGCTCGCGGGTGCGGGTGGTGGACGGTACGAAGACGGCCTCGGCGGCCAGTCGTACGAGCAGCCCGGCGGCCGTCTCCGTCATGTACGACAACGGCTTGGATCCGTACACCTCGACGCAGAGGAGGCGGGGGGCGTCCGCGTCGGGCATGGGGAGCTGGAGGGCGGCGGCGGAGTAGATGAGGGTGCGGTCGAGATCGCTGGCGACGAGAGTACTGGCGGCGGTGCTCACAGGGACGACACCGCCTTGCCGTCCGCGCCGGTCGCGCCGCGTGTGTACTGGGGGTGGATCAGCCCGACGCAGCTGTACGGCAGTTGATCGACCTCCTCGACCGGTACGCCGCGCTGCTCGGCCAGCAGCCGTACGTGGTCGAGGTCGGCGCCCGCGCCGCGCTTGGCGAGGATCTTCCAGGGGACGCGGCGCAGCAGTACGCGCGTCGCCTCGCCGACGCCCGGCTTGACCAGGTTCACATCGTGGATGCCGTACTCCTCACTGATCCGCTCGACGGCCGCCCAGCCCTCCCAGGTGGGCGCGCGGTCCGCGGCGAGCAGCTCCTTGACGTCGGCGCCGACGTCGTCCACGACGTCGGCGAAGCGGGCGGCGACGGTGTCCAGGAAGTGCTGGGAGACATCGCCGTCGGCGAGTTCGCGGTAGAACTTCGCGCCGTGGAAGTCGTGGGGGCCGACGAGGTCGGCGCGCAGGACCGTACGTGAGATGAGGCCGGAGACGGTGGAGTTGAGGCAGGCGGAGGGGATGAGGAAGTCCTCGCGGGTGCCGTAGGTGGAGACGCAGCCACCGGGGTCGGCGAGGACGGCGATCTCCGGGTTGAAGCGGTTGGAGTTGTTGGAGCGGTTGAAGCTGTCGAACTCGGCGAGCGCGGCGGCGAGTTCGCGGGTGATGGCGCCCTTGCCGGTCCAGCCGTCCACGAAGACGACGTCGGCGGGGTCGTGGTGCTGCTGGAGCCAGCGCAGGGCGTTGGCGTCGATGCCCCGGCCGCGCACGATGGACACGGCGTAGTGCGGCAGGTCAAGACCGTGCCGGTACTGGGCCCAGCGCCGCATCAGCACGCCGACGGGAGTGCCCGCGCGGGCCAGCGAGACGAGTACGGGGCGCGGGGACCGCTCGGCGAGAACGGTCTCGGTGACGGTACCGACGGCGCGGGCGATGCGGGTGGCGGAGACGTCGAGGGCGGCCTTGAACAGCTCCTGGTACTGGGCGCTCGGCTGGTACTCGACGGGCAACGACTCGGCGTAGTGCGCGCCACCGCTCTGTATGGCCTCTTCGCGCTCCTCGGTGGGGGCCTCCAGCTCGGCCTCGGAGAGGTCCTGGAGCAGCCAGCCGACGTCGTCGGGCGAGTAGGAGGAGAAGGCGGGGCCGCGGAGGGGGTCGGGCAGCATGGAGGCCCTTTCGGGGGGACCGGGGACGTACGAACCGGGGACGTACGAGGGAACGACGGCGAGGACGACGTGCGGGGTGTGCGCGGCGAGCTGGGCCAGCAGTCCGTCGGGGGCGTGGAGCTGGGGGGTGTCGGCGGCGGAGTCCACGACGGCGACGACGGCGTCGAAGTCGGCGCCCGCGACGTTGTAGGCGTAGCGCTCGCCGGGGCCGTCGGCGGGGTGGTCGTGGGCGGGGAAGAGGAGGCGGCTGCGTATGGCGTAGCCGGGGTGGTCGACGGCGAGGACGGGCGAACGGGTGGTGGTGGAGTACCGCACGTCGGCGTCGAGAACCTGCTCCAGGGCGGTCCCGAGCCGGAGGGGCGCGTACATCAGCTCCTCGAACCCGAGGATGAGTATGCGGGGGCGTCGGCTCGCCCTGGGGGCGGTACGGGCTGTGGCCTCGGCCGCGTCCTTGTCAGGAGCCGCCGTACCGGCGGGGACGGCATTCGAAGCGGTACGGATTGCCGCCTCGGCCGGGCTGCCGCCCGCCGCGCCGGGGGCACCTGCCGCACCCACAGGGCGCCCACCGGGCCCCGCAGGGGCCGCCGCACTGGCAGAACCCGCGCCCGAAGCCGTACCAACAGCCGCCTCGGTCGCGCCCATGGCATGGGCCGCCGTACTGGCAAGGCCGACACCGGACGCGGAGCGGATTGCCGCCTCGGCAGAGCCGATGGGCCTCGCCCCCGGAGCTGTACGGGCTGGCCCGTCGGCCGCGCCCTCGGCAGGAGCCGCCGCGGCAGCGGGGCCGACACCCGAAGCGGTAACAACCGCCGCCTCTGCCGGGCCTCCGCCCCGCGCGTCGGCGGCTTCTGCCACACCTGCAGGGCCGACGCGCGCAGCGCCGTGAGCCGCGCCCTCGCTCGGCGCGTCCACGGCAACCGCCGCGTCGGCGGCGTCTGCCGCACCTGCGGGGGCGGCCCCGGGAGCCGCAGAGGCCGCCACCTCGGTCGTGCCCTCGGCCGGCACGCCGACGGGGCTCCCCCCGAGCCCCGTACTGACCGGAGGGCTCCCCAGCGCCCCCGCTATACGCGCCGCCATACCCGGCAGCGCCGCCTCCAGACGCTCGCGATGGCCCGGCAGGAAGCCGTGCCGCCCGCCGTCCGGTACGCCCGTCGGCCAGGCCAGTTCGACCCGCACCGCCGACGCCCGCCCGGCCGCGACCGCCGCACCCCGCACCGCCGACGCCCGCCCGGCCGCCTCAACCAGAGGCGCATCCGGCATCGCGCCCGCCGGCGGCTCGTGTTCCGCCACCAGTGCCTGGCCCTTCGCCAGTACCCCTTCCGGTAGCCGTACCGTCCCCGATGCCAGCGCCACCAGGTCCACCCGCGCGTCGATCTCCCGCGCGAACGTCTCCAGCCGCGTCCGGTCAGCCGGTGCCCGCATGTCCACCAGGGCCACGATCACGTACCGCTCGCGCGGGTACCGCCCGTGCAGGTCGCGAATCGTGTTCAGCACCGTGTTGCCCGTGGAGAACTCGTCGTCCACCAGCACCAGGGGACCCCGGCCCGACAGCAGCCCGGCGTCCTCCGGCAGCAGCAGATGCGACGTCGCGTGCGAGTGGGACTCCTCGAAGCCGCCCGCCGTCCGTACGCCCTCGACCGGGCGGCGCGTCGAGTGCAGATACGGCGCAAGCGCCACCCCGTCCGCCACCGAGTGGCCCAGGCCCGTCGCCGTCTCCGCGTAACCCAGCACCACCGAGCGCGCCGCAGCCTCGTCACCCAGCAGCTTCCGCACCCGTTCGCCCAGCGCGAAGCCCGCTCCGTAGACGACCGCCGGGCTCTGCGGCACATGCTTGCCGAGCACGTTCGACACCAGCAGGTGCGCCCGCTTCGGGTTGCGGCGCAGCGCGAGGCCCAGCAGGTCCGGCAGCCGGTCGTCGCCTGTCAGGCCGACTCCGAGCCGGTCGGCCACCCAACTGCCCGACCACACCACGTTCGCGTGCTCCCTTTTCGTCATCAGCGGGCAAGCCCCGCCGCCAGCAGGTCCACAAAGCCCACATCCTCGTTCGCGACGCCGAAGACCTCGGCCCGCAGCAGCGTCCGCTCCGCCCACGCGCGGTGCGGCTTCACCTCGTTCATCTTGTTCGTGTACGCCGAGCGCAGCACTCCCCCGCCGCCCCGCTCCGGCCGCAGGATGTCCTGCGCGTCGCTGAACTCCTCGTGGCTGACCACGGACAGCGCGTGTACGGGCAGCACATGCGAGGGGTGGATGCAGGTCTTGCCGAGCAGCCCATTGGCCCGGTCGAGCTCAATCTCGCGCAGCAGACCGTCCAGGTCGTGTTCGATGAGCGTCGTACGCAGTTCCTCTGCCCGCCCTTCGAGGAACGGGCTCCGGCGCAGTTGTGGCTTGAACATGCGCTCCTGAAGCCGGAAGTACTCCCACACCGGGCCGGTGATCGTGAACCCCGTGCCGTCGGAGCGCCCCAGTACGTTCACCACGTCCGCGATGACCGCCGCGACGATCCGTACGTCGTACGCCGTCATGTCCGGTGACCTGCGCAGTCCGTACGCCGAGCAGAAGTCGGTGACGCCGAGCCGCACCGCGAGCACCCGCTCCCGGTATTTGTCGACGGTCCGGGCGACCCCGGTCAGCGTCTCCGTCCGGGTCTCCAGGTGCAGCAGCTCCGGCGATTCCAGGACGGGCATCGCGAAGAGCCGCCGTCCGCAATCGGCCTCCGCCGCCGCGAGGGCCTCCAGGAAGGGGACGCCGCGCTCCTCGGTGAACTTCGGGAGTACGAATCCGGACAGCAGCCGCCCCGCCGGGCCCAGCCGCCTCACCAGGTCGGGAATCTGGGCGGGCTCACGGACCCGGATGAACAGCAGCGGCGGCTCACCGCCCCACGCGTCGAGCTCGGTGAACTGTGCGACCAGATTGGCTTCCGCGCCCTCGACCTCGCGGTCGTCGATGGAATCCTCCAGGCACAGCACCATCGAGACGACTCCGCGCCCCGCCTGCTTCACCACGTCAGCGGCGAGCTGCGGCCGGGTGGCCGGGGAGTAGAGGGTCGCGCCCAGAGCCGCCGCGAGGGTCCGGCTCGACGAATCCGCGCCGAACTCGCCCGGCTCCTGGTGGAACAGCCCCTTCTGGGCCGCAGGCGCGATGTGCCCGAAATGACGCATATTCCATATCCCCCGTACTGCCGTTGCGGCCCGGACAACCCGACAATTTGTGGCTGGTAGTGGCCGGTAATAGTACGTAAGCACAGGTGTCAACAGTTCCCCAAGTGCATGAACGCCAGGTAACTCGTCTGCTTATAGCCCCTGCCGAACCGGGACCCGCGTTGTCCGCACCGCCCCCGGGGAGGCAGGATGACGGAATGACGCACGCGATGCTGAAGGGCTCCAACGTCCCTCTCGATGCCATGGCCGTACGGGCCGTGCTGCGCTGGACCCCCGGCGCCGGAGTCCCCGACGTGGACGCCTCGGCCCTGCTGCTCGGGTCCGACGGCCGTGTGCGCTCCGACGAGGACTTTGTCTTCTACAACCAGCCGCGCCACCCCTCGGGGCTGGTGCGGCGGCTGCCCAAGAAGCGGATCGGCGAGCGGCTGACCGACACCGTCGAGGCTGATCTCGCGGCGCTGGAGCCGTCGGTCGACCAGGTGGTGCTCGCGGCCTCCTCGGACGGCGACACGTTCCAGTATGTGCATGACCTGCGGATACTGCTCTACGACGCCGCCCTGGCCGACAGTGAGCCGCTGGCCGTCTTCGATGTGAAGCCGGAGACCGGCGAGGAGACGGCGATCATCTGCGGTGAGCTCTACCGGCGCGGGGACGGGTGGAAGTTCCGCGCGGTGGGGCAGGGCTACCCGACCGGCCTGATCGGGCTGGCCACGGCGTTCGGCATCTCGGTGGACGAGTCGGAGGCCGGAGGGGCGGGGGCGGCGCCAGCCGCGGCGGCGGCGACCGAGCCGTCCACGGAGCTGCCGCACGCCCCGCAGTCCCCGCAGCCGACCTACGGCTACCCGCCGCCGCAGCCTCCGGCCCAGCCGCCCGCGTACGGCTATCCGCAGTCGACCCAGCCCGCTTCGGTCCCGCCGCCCGCCTACGGCTACCCGCAGCCCGCCGCCGCTGCCGCCTACGCTCCCGATCCGAACTTCCGGCTGCCCCCGATGGGTCCCCAGTTCGTACGGCCGTAGGGCGCCGGCAGGGCCTCAGACCCGGTTCTTGTAACCGCGGCCCCACTGCAGGCCCCACCCGTACAACCGGTCCAGCTCCGCCTGGAAGCCGTATACGAACTTCACCTCACGCCGCACAATCAGCTCACCCTTCACATTCTCCATGGAGAAGATCGCGCAGGACCGCGCCTGCGGCGCCCGTTCGTCGAGCTCTATCTCGACCCGCGGTCCGTTGCTGGGGTAGAGCGTCACATGCGCGTGCGTACGGTCGAAGGCCGGTGTCTGGTCGTAGATGTACGCGAAGAACAGCAGCCGCTTGATCGACTCCCGGTGGTCGAGATTGACGTAGATCGTCTCGCCGGAGGGGGAGCCGAACCGGTCGTCGCCGCTGAGCTTCACAAAGGGCGGCTCGTTGATGGCGCCGAAGAAGCTGCCCAGCGGCTGCACCACGCCCTTGCTGCCGTCCTCCAGCTCGTACAGACAGCCGAGGTCGAGGTCCACATTGACCACGCCCTGGGTGTGCGCCTGGACCACCTCGGGCTGGAAGAGCTTGAGAGGGTGGCGCAGCAGTCTGCCGCTCTGCCTGGACCGGCCCTCGATGTCGGACGTACGCATCCGCCAGGACAGATTGACGCGCAGATTGCCGGTGGCCGCGCCCTGCTTGGTGAGCGAGACCGATGGACGCCGCCTGGTCAGCGAGATGGAATTGGTCGCGGCGTTGCCCGAGTCGAACTGCGAGGTCCTCCCCCGCCACAGATTGTCCCAAGAGACCATGCCCCCCACCCCCACATGCGTCGATGAAACCGCGCGTTGACAACGGCGGGGCGGCTCCTGAGGCGCTGCCGCCTCGGAGCCGCCCCGCTCAGAGCGTTCCTCAATCTCCGCCGTGTCACACCTTGGCGGAGACCTCCCCCGGTTCTGTTCCCTCTTGGGCCAGCGCCTTGTTCCGGCGCAGCGACGACCAGAACGACCAGGCGATCAGCACCACGCCGACCAGACCAGTGATGAACTCGCTGATCTGGTACTGGATGGTGATGAGCAGGATCACCGCGAGCGCGCCGATCGCGTAGTGCGCGCCGTGCTCCAGGTAGACGTAGTCGTCCAGGGTGCCCTGGCGGACCAGATAGACCGTGAGCGACCGGACGTACATGGCGCCGATGCCCAGGCCGAGCGCCATCAGCACGATGTCGTTGGTGATGGCGAAGGCGCCGATCACACCGTCGAAGGAGAAGGACGCGTCCAGGACCTCCAGGTAGAGGAACATGAAGAACGCGGCCTTGCCGGCCACCGCCATCGCGGAAACCGGCTTGCCGGACTTCTTGGCCTCTTCCTCCAGCTCGTGCTCGTGCTCCTCCTCTTCCTCCAGCCGGTTCTCGAAGAAGCCGGACAGACCGCCGACGATCAGATACGTGACGAGCCCCATGACGCCGGAGAGCAGCACGGTCGCCGCCTTGTCGGCGTGCCCCGCGTGCTGGTGGGCCTGGGTCGCGAAGGTCATGGCGGTGATGAGCAGCACGATCAGGGCAATGCAGACCGAGAGCATGTCGATCTTGCCGAGCTTGGCGAGCGGGCGCTCCAGCCAGCCGAGCCACTTGATGTCACGGTCCTCGAAAATAAAGTCGAGGAAGATCATCAACAGGAACATGCCACCGAACGAGGCGATGGAGGGGTGAGCGTCCGTAACCAGTTGCTCATAGCGTTCCGCGTCGTTGAACGCCAGATCGACCGCCTCAATGGGGCCCATCTTGGCACTGATGGCGACGATCACGACGGGGAAGACCAGTCGCATGCCGAATACGGCGATGAGCACGCCGATGGTGAGGAAGATCTTCTGCCAGAAGGCGCTCATCTTCTTCAGGATTCCGGCGTTGACCACCGCATTGTCGAAGGACAGCGAGATCTCGAGGATGGACAGGATCGCAACGACCCCGAACCCGGTCCACCCGCCGTAGAGCACCGCCGCAACCAGCCCGAGCGCCGTGATGGCGAACGACCAGCCGAAGGTTTTCAGAACCACTGGTACCCAATCGTGTAATGGGGTCCGCCCGGGCGAAGCCCGGGGGGAGGGTCACCCGCGCACCGAGTACGGGTTTCCCCCACTCCGTGCACGGCTTTACGAAACGTTGACCCCGAAGTCTAGAGCGATGCCCCTCAGCCCCGACGCGTACCCCTGCCCCACGGCACGGAACTTCCACTCGCCGCCATAGCGGTAGAGCTCCCCGAAGATCATCGCGGTCTCGGTCGAGGCGTCCTCGCTCAGGTCGTAACGGGCCAGTTCCTGGCCGTCCGCCTGGTTGACGACGCGGATAAAGGCATTGCTGACCTGGCCAAAGGTCTGGCCGCGATTGTCGGCCTCATGGATGGAGACCGGGAATACGATCTTGTCGACATGGGCCGGGACCGTGGAGAGGTCCACGAGCAGGGACTCGTCGTCGCCCTCGCCCTCACCCGTGAGGTTGTCGCCTGTGTGCTCCACACAGCCGTCGGGACTCTTGAGGTTGTTGTAGAAAATGAACCACTCGTCGCCGAGCACTCGCCCTGACTGGCAGAGCAGCGCGCTGGCATCGAGGTCGAAGGGCGCTCCGGTGGTGGAGCGCGCGTCCCAGCCGAGCCCTACCAGTACCTGCGTGAGGTTGGGTGCGGCCTTGGAGAGGGAGACATTGCCTCCCTTGGCGAGCGTGACGCCCATGATCGTGATCCTCCCCGGGTGACGTGGTGCGAGGTGGGCGGCTGCGGAGATGGAGCTCCCGCAGGTGTTGATCCACGACCGGCGCCGCACGAAGGTGTGCGGCGCCGGTAGCGGTGGTGCTGCTGCTGGCTCAGACGTTCACGCCGAAGTCCTGCGCGATGCCGCGCAGCCCCGAGGCGTAACCCTGCCCAATGGCACGGAACTTCCACTCCGGGCCACTGCGGTACAGCTCGCCGAAGACCATCGCGGTCTCGGTCGAGGCGTCCTCGCTCAGGTCGTACCGGGCGAGCTCTTTGTTGTCCGCCTGGTTGATGACGCGGATGAAGGCGTTGCGCACCTGGCCGAAGGACTGCTGGCGGCTCTCGGCCTCGTAGATGGAGACCGGGAAGACGATCTTGTCGACGTCTGCCGGGACGCCGGCCAGGTTGACCTTGATCTGCTCGTCGTCGCCCTCGCCCTCACCCGTGATGTTGTCGCCGGTGTGCTCCACCGAGCCGTCCGGGCTCTTGAGGTTGTTGAAGAAGACGAAGTTCGAGTCGTTGGTGACCTTGCCCTGGTCGTTCGTCAGCAGCGCGCTGGCGTCCAGGTCGAAGTCACCACCGGTGGTGGTACGAGCGTCCCAGCCCAGACCGACGATGACTGCGGTCAGGTTGGGCGCGGCCTTGGACAGCGAGACATTGCCGCCCTTGCTGAGGCTGACTCCCACGAGTCCCTCCATGTGATGACAGGGGCAGCGCCCCCGTTACTGCGTTGGTATCGGATCAACGACTGGATCCTAGTGACCGGTTCCCGCTCACAGTGCTATTTCAGGGGTATACCCCCTGAAATCAGAGGCCGGCCAGAACCTCGACGTAGTCATTGAGATCGCGGGCGTCCGGCAGGCCGTTGACGACGGTCCACCGGACCACGCCCTCCTTGTCGATGACGAAGGTCCCGCGCACGGCGCACCCCTTCTCCTCGTCGAAGACCCCGTAGGCGCGCGAGACCTCGCCGTGCGGCCAGAAGTCCGACAGCAGCGGGTACTCCAGACCCTCCTGATCAGCGAAGACGCGCAGCGTGTGCATGGAGTCGTTGGAGACGGCGAGCAGCTGTGTGTCGTCGTTGACGAACTTCGGCAGCTCGTCACGGAGCGCCTGGAGCTCGCCCGTACAGACCCCGGTGAAGGCGAAGGGATAGAAGACGAGCACCACATTCCTGGCGTCATTCGGGTGGTCGCCCGGGCGCTGGAAGTCGGAGAGCCGCACGGTGCGGCCGTGGTTGTCCTTCAGCTCGAAGTCCGGGGCCTTGGTGCCGGCCTCGATCGCCTGGATCGACTCGATCGCCATAAAAGTATTCCCTTCGCCCGATCGGTGTCCCGATGGGTGTCTCGATGGGTGTCTCGATGGGTGTTCAGCCTACGCAGAAGGGCCCCCGCCCGACTCACGCCGGAAGGGGGCCCATGGTGCCTGGGTGGAGCGGCTCAGCGCTTCGACTTCGCCGCCTTGGGAGTCACCAGCCTGCTGCCGGTCCAGTCCTTGCCGGCGTTGATGCTCCTGGTCTGGGAAAGACCGGCGGTCTGGGCGGCCTCATTGATGTCACTGGGCTCGACGTAACCGTCACGGCCGGTCTTGGGCGTCAGCAGCCAGACCACTCCGCCTTCATCGATCAGACCGATGGAGTCCACCAGTGCGTCCGTAAGGTCGCCGTCCTCGTCCCGGAACCACAGCAGTACGACGTCAGCGACGTCGTCGTAGTCCTCGTCGACGATTTCTTGGCCTGTTGCGGCCTCGATGCCCTTACGGAGCTCCTGCTCGACGTCATCGTCGTAGCCGATCTCCTGGACCACCTGTCCGGGCTCGAACCCCAGCCTTGCGGCTGGGTTGGTCCGCTCCTCCGCGTGGTCCGCGGTCGCGCTCACGGCTTGCCTCCTGATCGTTTTCGGAAAATGCTGCAGCCGCGCGCGTACGCGTGGCGTTGGCCGTAGTCCACACGGGCGGGGCGGATCGCGCAAGTACCCGACGGTCCAGACCGCCGAAACGGTGACGTTTGGGGCCGTCTCGACGCAACTCCAGGCACAACCGAGCACCGCTCGTGACAGACACTGCACGATTCAGTCATCCTTGCGCATCCTTGCGGCTTTCCGTCCAGTCCGCCCACCGAAGGCGGCCGAACGGCCAAACGAAACTCATGGATGGTTTGGGCGTAAGGTTGCGATTTGACCGGTCCGGGTACCCGATTGTTTTACCGGAAGTCTCCGGGAACCGCGGGTTACCCCCCGGTAAAGATGACGTTTGCTTCCCCGCGGTACACGATGGAGGCGGCGCGGCAGCGCCCCATAGGCGGCAGCACCCCCCGAGCAGCGAAGGAATAGCGTGGCTTCCGGATCCGATCGCAACCCGATCATCATTGGCGGCCTTCCCAGCCAGGTCCCGGACTTCGATCCCGAAGAGACCCAGGAGTGGCTGGACTCTCTCGACGCCGCGGTCGACGAACGGGGCCGGGAGCGCGCCCGCTACCTCATGCTCCGCCTCATCGAGCGCGCCCGCGAGAAGCGCGTGGCCGTGCCCGAGATGCGGTCCACCGACTACATCAACACCATCGCCACCAAGGACGAGCCGTTCTTCCCCGGCAACGAGGAGATCGAGCGCAAGGTCCTCAACGCCACCCGCTGGAACGCCGCGGTGATGGTCTCCCGTGCGCAGCGCCCGGGTATCGGCGTCGGCGGCCACATCGCCACCTTCGCGTCCTCCGCCTCCCTCTACGACGTGGGCTTCAACCACTTCTTCCGCGGCAAGGACCAGGGCGACGGCGGCGACCAGATCTTCTTCCAGGGGCACGCGTCCCCCGGCATCTATGCCCGCGCCTTTATGCTCGACCGCCTCAGCGAGGCGCAGCTCGACGCCTTCCGCCAGGAGAAGTCGAAGGCCCCCAACGGCCTGTCCAGCTACCCGCACCCGCGGCTGATGCCGGGCTTCTGGGAGTTCCCGACCGTCTCCATGGGCCTGGGCCCGATCAGCGCGATCTACCAGGCGCGGATGAACCGCTATATGGAGGCGCGCGGTATCGCCGACACCTCCAGGTCGCATGTCTGGGCCTACCTCGGCGACGGTGAGATGGACGAGCCCGAGTCGCTCGGCCAGCTCTCCATCGCCGCGCGCGAGGGCCTGGACAACCTCACCTTCGTCGTCAACTGCAACCTCCAGCGCCTCGACGGCCCGGTCCGCGGCAACGGCAAGATCATCCAGGAGCTGGAGTCGCAGTTCCGCGGCGCCGGCTGGAACGTCATCAAGCTGGTCTGGGACCGCTCCTGGGACCCGCTGCTCGCGCAGGACCGGGACGGCGTCCTGGTCAACAAGCTGAACACCACGCCGGACGGCCAGTTCCAGACGTACGCCACCGAGACCGGCGCGTACATCCGCAAGCACTTCTTCGGCGACGACCAGCGGCTGCGCGCCATGGTCGAGCACATGACCGACGACCAGATCCTGCACCTGGGCCGCGGCGGCCACGACCACAAGAAGGTCTACGCGGCGTACGCGGCGGCCAAGGCCCACAAGGGCCAGCCGACGGTGATCCTCGCCCAGACGGTCAAGGGCTGGACGCTCGGCCCGAACTTCGAGGGCCGCAACGCCACCCACCAGATGAAGAAGCTGACGGTCGACGACCTCAAGCGCTTCCGCGACCGGCTGCACATCCCGATCAGCGACAAGCAGCTGGAGGAGGGCCCGCCGCCGTACTACCACCCGGGCCGCGAGTCGGAGGAGATCCAGTACATGCACGACCGGCGCAACGCGCTGGGCGGATATGTGCCCACCCGGGTCGTGCGCTCCAGGCCGCTCCTCCTGCCGGAGGACAAGACGTACGCGGCGGTCAAGAAGGGCTCCGGGCAGCAGTCGATCGCCACGACCATGGCGTTCGTACGGCTGCTCAAGGACCTGATGCGGGACAAGGAGATCGGCAAGCGGTTCGTGCTGATCGCGCCGGACGAGTACCGCACCTTCGGAATGGACTCGTTCTTCCCGAGCGCGAAGATCTACAACCCGCTGGGCCAGCAGTACGAGGCGGTGGACCGCGATCTGCTGCTGGCGTACAAGGAGTCGCCGACCGGCCAGATGCTGCACGACGGCATCTCGGAGGCGGGCTGCACGGCGTCGCTGATCGCCGCGGGCTCCGCGTACGCGACGCACGGCGAGCCGCTGATCCCGGTGTACGTCTTCTACTCGATGTTCGGTTTCCAGCGGACCGGCGACCAGTTCTGGCAGATGGCCGACCAGCTGGCGCGCGGCTTCGTGCTGGGCGCGACCGCCGGCCGTACGACCCTGACGGGTGAGGGCCTCCAGCACGCGGACGGCCACTCGCAGCTGCTCGCCTCGACGAACCCGGGCTGTGTCGCGTACGACCCGGCCTTCGGTTTCGAGATCGCGCACATCGTGCGGGACGGTCTGCGCCGGATGTACGGCTCCGACGAGGAGCACCCGCACGGCGAGGACGTTTTCTACTACCTCACCGTCTACAACGAGCCGATCCAGCATCCGGCGGAGCCCGCGGATGTCGACGTCGAGGGCATCCTCAAGGGCATCCACCGCTTCAAGGCGGGCGAGGCGGGGGCGATCCCCGCGCAGATCATGGCGTCCGGTGTGGCCGTGCCGTGGGCGGTCGAGGCGCAGAAGATCCTCGCGGCGGAGTGGAACGTCAAGGCCGATGTCTGGTCGGCGACCTCCTGGAACGAGCTGCGCCGCGAGGCGGTCGACGTGGAGCTGCACAATCTGCTGCACCCGGAGGAGGAGCAGCGCGTCCCGTGGGTGACGCGGAAGCTGTCGAGCTGCGAGGGGCCGTTCGTCGCGGTCTCGGACTGGATGCGCTCGGTGCCGGACCAGATCGCGCGCTGGGTGCCGGGGACGTACCAGTCGCTGGGCGCGGACGGCTTCGGCTTCGCGGATACGCGGGGCGCGGCGCGGCGCTTCTTCCACATCGACGCGCAGTCGATCGTGCTGGCGGTGCTGACGGAGCTGGCGCGGGACGGCAAGGTGGACCGCTCGGTGCTGAAGCAGGCGGTGGACCGGTACCGGCTGCTGGACGTGGCGGCGGCGGACCCGGGGCCGGCGGGCGGCGACGCCTGAGGCTCGACGGCTGACGTGAAGGGCGGTGGGCCTCCCGGAGGCCCACCGCCTTCGTGTTCTCCGCGCCGCCTGGCACGATGCGGTCCATGAAACAGCGAACGGCGCAGGTCCGGTGGGAACAGTGCGCGCAGATACCCCTGCTGGTGCTCGCCCTGGCGTTCGCGGTCGCGTACGGGGTGCCGATCGTGGCACCGGACGCGCAGCCCTGGGTGAATGAGCTCTGCAAGGTCACCGAGTGGGTGGTGTGGGGCGCGTTCGCCCTCGACTACCTCGTACGCCTGGCGCTGGCACCGGGCAAGCGCCTCTTCATCCGCAGCCATCCCCTGGATCTGGTGGCGGTCCTGCTGCCACTGGTGCAGCCGCTGCGGCTGCTGCGGCTCGTCTCGACACTGCTGCTGGTGGGCCGGCGGGCCAGGATGGCGTCGCAGATCACGCTGACGACGTATGTCGGCGGCGCGGTGGTGGGCCTGCTGATGTTCGGCTCGCTGGCGGTGCTCTCGGTGGAGCGGGACGCGCCCGGCGGCAACATCAAGACGCTGGGCGACGCGGTGTGGTGGTCGTTCACGACGATGACGACGGTCGGATACGGCGATCACGCCCCGAAGACGGGGCTCGGGCGGGTGCTCGCGGTGGGGCTGATGCTGTCGGGGATCGCGCTGCTGGGTGTGGTCACGGCGAATATCGCGGCCTGGTTCATCTCCCGCTTCGAACGCGACGACGCGGAGGAGAAGCACCAGACGGCACTCCTGGAAACGCTGACGGCGGAGGTCCGGTCACTGCGTGCGGAGGTGGCGAGCCTGTCGGGCGGGCGCGTGCCGGGTGAGGGCGTGCTGGACTCGGGCGTGCCGGGTATGGGTGTGCCGGGTACGAGGGCGGCTCCCGCTCCTGAACAGCCTGTTTAGAGCTCACGCCCGGCGAGCGGGCGGGCCAGGGCTGTGCGGGGTGCGCCTGCGGCCGGCTTTCCCCACCCCGCCCTTTCCCGAACTGGGGGCTCCGCCCCCAGACCCTCCCCCTACGCCTAGCGGCGTGGGTGGGGGTCCCCCCAGGCCCTTTGGGCCGAGGGGGCGTGCCCCCAGCGCCTCAATCGCCGGCGGGGCTGGTTTCCCAGCCCGTCCGGCGTTTGAGGACACGGCCGAAGCCGTACTGGGCTCAGAAGAGACCGTTCCCCGCAGCGCGCGGGAACGTGCGCGCTGGTCCAGCGGCGGCCCATGCCCAGCCAGCCGGTGACGATCGCCACCGGCCCGAGCACGATCCCCAGCACAAAGAATCCGGCGATCGCGCAGACCAGGCCGATGATGCCGGGCGTCGCGCGGTCCGGCCCGCTCCGAGACCCCATCCGGCCACGTGAGCGGGGGTGCCCGCGCGTACGCGGGACTCGGCACCGGGTACCCCGCTTCAGCTCTCCCAGACCTTGAAGGCCCTGATTCGGTACGGAGATTGAGGAACCCAGGTGCCGCTGCCCGGATAGGTCTCGAACTCGCCTGTCTCCGCACACTCGTTGGACTGATACGTGGTGACGGGTCGTCCGGTCCTGTTGGCGAGCGCCTGTGCCGAGGTGCCGGGCGGCAGCGGCACGCAGCTGTCGATGTCGATCTCCGTGCCGGTGCCGGAGAGCTCATGGGTCTGGCGGGCGCCCTGGAAGTCGCCCTTCTCCCAGAGGCAGAGCTCTCCCACGGCGCATTCCCCAAGGGAGTCGGCGGGCGCGGCCGTGGCGGTCTGGGGCAGGAGTACTGCCGCGACCAGGACTGTGGCCGTGGTCGCGGCCGTGACGATTTTACGCATATCGGTCAATCCCCCGTGTCGTACTGATCACTTGACCGCACCCTGAACCGCTGCCGCACGATCATGGAAGGGGCTCCGGGGCATGTCACCCGGATAGGGGACGCGTAAGTGGCCGCCACAGGGCGGAGCGTACGGCCAACGCTCACGGAAGGTGACCGGTTCCCCCAAGTTCCGGCTCGAAATCACCCCCGACGCGTGATCTCCCTCACGGTCTTCGCTGGGCCGCTCGCCCGTCTCCTAGGGTGGCCCGCAGTGACTTCCTTCGACTCCTCCCCCACCCTCACCGTCTGGCGTGCCCTGCTCGCCCTCGCGGTCGTGTTCGTGATGCTCGCGACCAGCGGCTGGACCGCCGTACGGAATCAGGGCGGCCCGCGCGACGCGCTCGCCATCGAGCTCGCCGCCTGGAAGAAAACCCGCATCGGCGCGCGCGAGCTGCCCCGCGCGGACTCCCCGCCGCAGCGGCTCACCGCGTTCTTCGGCTCCCTCACCGCCACCCAGCGGACCCGTCTCGCCGACCGATACCCGCTCGTCGTCGGCAATCTCAACGGCGCGCCAGTCACCCTCCGCTACCGCGCCAACCGCCAATCCCTCGCGAAATCGCTCCAGTTGGAGCGCGATCGGGTGGGCAATCCCAACCTCAACGCGGACGGCCACCGCGAGGCCGTCCGCCGTATGAACCGCTTTGAGGCGCTCATGAGCGCCGAACGGCAGATCCTCGCCTTCGATCCGTCCGGCCCCGGCAAGATCGCCGAGGTCCTCGGCGACCTCGAACGCGCCCAGCGGGTCTCGGTGATCGTCCCCGGCGTCGACACCAATCTGCTCACGTTCCAGCGCACCGCCCGCAAGTACTCCGCGCCGGTCGGCATGGCCGAGTCCCTGTACGCCGCCGAGCGGGCCGCCTCGCCCCGTGTCCGTACCGCCGTCATCGCCTGGGCCGACTACACCGCGCCCGTCGGCGTCGGCATCGACTCGGCCATCGGCCGGCTCGCCGAGAGCGGCGCGGTACGGCTGACCGCGCTCACCGGCGCGCTGCCGGGCGACTCGCGCGTGGCGCTGTTCTGCCACAGCTACGGCTCCGTGGTGTGCGGGGTCGCCGCCCGGCACCTGCCCGAGCGGGTGGGCGACATAGCGGTGGCGGGCTCCCCCGGGATGCGCGCCGAGAACGTCGCCGGGCTGCGCTCGCAGGCCCGCGTGTGGGCCATGCGGGACAGCGACGACTGGATCCAGGGCGTGCCGCACCTCAAGGTCGGCGGGCTCGGGCACGGCGAGGACCCGGTGACGCCGGAGTTCGGGGCGCGGGTGATGTCGGCGGCCGGGGCGGTCGGACACGCCGGTTATTTCGAGCCGGGCACGGAGAGCGTCTCGAACTTCGCCGAGATAGGCGTCGGCTCGTACAGCGGCGTGACATGCGCGGGCGACGACGACACCTGCCGTAGCGGCATTTACGGCGAGGACGCGTAACTCCACGCACGGACGCGCGTAGAGGGCGGTGCGCCGAGGCGGGCGGCAAGGGGCGCGAAAGGGGCGACGCGCGGACGTACGCCACATACGATGTGGCGTATGGGTGATGTGCTGGCTGGGATTCAAGCCACCTGGGAGTTCGAGTCCGACTCCGTGCTCATCCGCTTCGCACGGGGGATACGCACGCCGAAGCTCTTCCAGGCGCTGCGGGAGCGCCGTATCCCGCACGAGGCGTTGACGTCGGTGACGCTCTCCGAGGGCAGGCGCGGCACGGTGGTACTGCATGCCGTGCCGAGATCTGGCGCGGATCCGCTGATGGAAGCGGCGGCAGGGCAGCTGAAGGAAAGCTGCGATCCGTACCGGCTGGTGCTGCCCGCGGAGCGCGAGACGCTCGCCGAGTACTACGCCGACGAGCTGCGCGAGCGGCTGCCACCGCCGCACGCGGCGAAGGAGCCCGCCGAACGCTTCCTGGTCGCGGCGCCGGAAGGGCCGCTGCACTTCAAGGCGTACGACGCGAAGGCGTCCTTCGACGGGGAGCGGGTCGCCTTCCGCTGGTCGTGGACGGGGGCGTCCTCCGCGAAGTGGAAGGCGGGCGACCAGACCTTCCCGGTGGGTTCGCTGTGCGGCGTCGAATGGCGGTCCCCCGAGGCGCTCGACGGCTATCTGCGTCTGCTGGAACGGGACGGCGACGGCACGGACCGGCCCGCCCAGGCGGACAAGGACCCGGCGACGGTGGCCTTCGGGCTCGGTTACGGGCCGGTACACGAGTCGCTGCCGTTCGCGGCGGCGGTGCTTGCGGCGGTACGGGAGCGGGGGGCCAACGCGGTCCGGGTGGTCGCGGGGCGCCGGGATCCGGCGGACATCGCGGAGCGGATTCGGCACCTGGGGGAGCTGCACGCGTCGGGGCTTGTGACGGACGACGAGTACCGGGCGAAGAAGGCGGAGTTGCTGGCGGAGCTGTAGCGGGGGCGAGGCGGGGCGGCGACCCCGCACACCACGGAGCGGTCCACGGGGACGTGCCCGGCTGCTGGACCTGATGAACTGGTACCCGGCGTACGGCGTCCCGGGCATATCGCACCGGGCGCGGTCCGCGTACGGGCGAGACGTACGGGCGAGACGTACGGGCGTACGCCAGGCACGGGCCGTCACGGCGCCTACCTGGCGTACGGACCGCCTGCCGCCCCCGGCTACTCCCGCGCCGCCGACGTCGTCGACATGTCCGGATACCTGTCCCCCGCCACCAGCCCCGCGATCGGCTCCAGCAGCTCCAGTTCCTCGCCGCTCAGCGTCAGCCGCGTCGCCCCGACGTTCTCCAGCAGCCTGCTGGTCTTGCGCGTCCCCGGGATCGGGACCACCGCGAGCCCGTGCACCTGCGCCCGCTGCTGCACCCACGCCAGCGCGACCTGCGCCGCCGTCGCGCCGTGCGCCGCCGCGATCTCGCGGACCGGCTCCAGCAGCGCCGCATTGGTCTTGGCGTTGTCGCCGGTGAACCTCGGCTGGTACTTCCGGAAGTCGCCCGCCGGCAGGTCCTTGCCCGCGTCCGCGAACGCCCCGGTCAGAAAGCCGCGCCCGAGCGGCGAGTACGGCACGAAAGCCACCCCGAGCTCCGCCGCCGCGCCCACCGCGCTGTGCTCCACGTCCCTGCTGAACAGCGACCACTCCGACTGGAGCGCCGCGATCGGGTGCACGGCGTGCGCCTCGCGCAGCTCGGCGCCCGTCATCTCGCTGAGCCCCAGGTGCTTGACGAGGCCCCGCTCCACCAGTTCGGCCATCGCGCCGACGGACTCGGCGAGCGGTACGAGCGGGTCGCGGCGGTGCATGTAGTACAGGTCGATGACGTCGGTCTTCAGCCGCCGCAGGCTCGCCTCGATGGCCTGGCGGATATACGCGGGATCGTTGCGGATGCCCCGGTGGTGCGGGTCGTCGGTCCGCTCCATGGCGAACTTCGTGGCGAGCGTGATCTCGTCGCGGTGCGCGCCGACGAAGGGCGCGAGGAACTCCTCGTTGGCCCCCCGCCCGTACATATCGGCGGTGTCGAAGAGTGTGACGCCCGCCTCCAGCGCGGCCTCCAGGGTGTCCCGGGCGGCGGCCAGGTCTGTCTCTCCGTAGAACTCGCTCATGCCCATGCAGCCCAGTCCCTGGACGCTGACCAGCGGTCCGCCGGTCCCGAGCCGCACCTGTGCGATCTTGCTGTTGCTCATCAGGGTTCAGACCCTCTCTGACGCCCGCCGGGCGTCTGTGCTGGTTGCGTAGTACTCGATCTTGTGGTCCAGCACCGCGAGCGTGTCCTGGAGCTCCGCGATACGCGATCGCACATCGCGCCGCGTCTGCTTCAGCAGCTCCTGGCGTGCCTCGAAGGTGTGCTCGCCCGCCCGCACCATTTCGGCGTAGCGGACCATGTCCGCGACCGGCATCCCCGTGAGGCGCAGCTTGCCGACGAAGCGCAGCCAGCTCAGGTCGCGGTTGGTGAAGCGCCGCTGGCCGGTGTGGGAACGGTCGACATGCGGCATCAGGCCGATCCGCTCGTACCAGCGAAGGGTGTGCGCGGTGAGCCCGGTGAGGGCGGCGACCTCGCTGATCGTGTAGCGGTCCTGGCCATCGGGGCGTGGATACGCCGGCGGAGCCGTGCAGCTTTCCGTCCGTGCGGGCTCGGACCTGCTCCTGCTCCGGCTTCCGATCCTGTTTCCGTTCTTGCTTCCGTTCTTGCTTCCGCTCTCGATCAGCGCCATGACCTCCACGCTAGAACCTTGGAGTGCACTCCAAGCAAGCGATACCTGGTGGCATTTTCCACACGCCCCTGGTTAGCCTCGGCCGCATGAGCCTCGCCCGTCGCGCGACCCCCGCCGACGCCGAAGAACTGGTCCGCCTCCGCAAGGTGATGCTCGACGCGTGCAAGGGCCCGGATCCCGATGTCAGCTGGCAGCCGACCACCGTCGAGATCCTCCGCAAGCGGCTCGCCGACCCGGACGGCGACCTGGCCGCCTTTGTCGTGGACCGGCCCGGCGGTGGGGGTCCGGGAGCATGCGCGGTGGGCACGATCGAACACCGGCTCGGCTCCCCCGGCAATCCCACGGGCACGAGCGGCTATGTCTTCAGCGTCGCGACCCACCCGGACCAGCGCCGCCTCGGCCACTCCCGCGCCTGCATGGAGGCGCTGCTCGACTGGTTCCGCGAGCGCGGCGTCGTCCGGATCGACCTGAGCGCGTCCGCCGACGCCGAGCAGCTGTACGCCTCACTCGGCTTCGCCCGCAGCCCCGACCCGGCGATGCGGCTCACACTGGAGGCCCTTTAGGCTCGTGCGCATGCAACCCATGCGCAGCCTGGCGATGACCGAGAACTGGCCGGTACCGAACGCGGCGGCCGCCGTCGTACGAGCGGACGGCACGGTCGCCGGTTCGTACGGCCCGGTCTCGCGGCGTTTCCCGCTGGCGTCGATCACCAAGCCGCTCGCGGCGTACGCGGTGCTCGTGGCGTACGAGGAGGGGGCGATCGAACTGGACGAGCCGGCCGGCCCCGACGGCTCCACCGTCCGTCATCTGCTCGCCCACACCTCGGGCCTGGCCTTCGACGAGCACCGCGTGACGGCCGCGCCGGGCACGCGCCGGCTGTACTCCAACGCGGGCTTCGAGGTGCTCGGCGACCACATCGCCAAGGCGACGGAGATCCCGTTCGCGGACTATGTGAGCCAGGCGGTGCTGGAGCCGCTGGGGATGACGGCGACGACCGTGGACGGCTCCCCGGCGAAGGACGGCGTCTCGACGGTCGAGGACCTGATCCGCTTCGCCGCGGAGGTGCAGTCCCCGCGGCTGCTGGACGCGCGGACGGTGAGCGAGGCGATGACGGTCGTCCACCCCGGTCTTTCGGGCATCCTCCCCGGCTACGGCCACCAGAAGCCGAACGACTGGGGTCTGGGCTTCGAGATCCGGGACGGCAAGTCCCCGCACTGGACGGGCGTTTCTTCCTCTGCGCGTACGTTCGGTCACTTCGGGCAGGCGGGCACGTTCCTGTGGATCGACCCGGAGGCGGGGGCGGCGTGCGTGGCGCTGACGGACCGGGCGTTCGGGCCGTGGGCGGTGGAGGCGTGGCCGGTGTTCACGGACGCGGTGCTGGCGGAGCTCGCCGGCTCAGCGAGGTAGCGCTCCTCCGCTCCTCCGCTCCTCCGCTCCTCCGCTCCTCCTCACAGCTCCCAGATCAGCACTTCCGCGGCGGTCCCGGCAACGAGCTCCGCGTCCTTGGCATCCGCGAGGCGCGCCGAGTCGCCCGGCCCCAACTCCGCGTCGCCGCATCGCACTTCGCCGCGCACCACGTGGACGTACACCCGGGGCGCGTCGGGCACGGCGGTGCGCTCGCCGGGGGCGAGGCGGCGGACGTGGAGCAGCGCGCCCGCCTGCGGGAGGGCGTACGGCGTCGAGTCCGCGATGCCGCGCACGATCTCGTACGAGGGTGAGCCGCCCGGCGCCAGGGGCGCGAGCCACATCTGGACGAAGGCGAGCGGCACGTCCGCGTCGTTGCGCTCCACATGCCGTACGCCGCCGCCCGAGCTGAGCCGCTGGACGTCACCGGGCCGCACCACTGTGGCGTGACCCGCGGAGTCGCGGTGGGTGAGCTCGCCCTCGATGACCCAGGTGACGATCTCGGTGTGGCTGTGCGGGTGCTCTTCGAAACCCGCGCCGGGTTGGAGACGCTCCTCGTTGCAGGCGAGCAGCGGGCCGAAGCGGAGGTTGTCCGGGTCGTAGAAGCGCCCGAAGGAGAAGGCGTGCAGGGACTCGATACCGGAGGCGGGGTCCCCGCCGCGGTAGCGGTCGGCGGAGCGCCGTACGTCAGTCACGGGCCCCACGGTAGCCCTGTGGCGGTGGCCTGAGTCCGTGCGGTGCGGGGTTCGCCTGCCGGCCTGTTCCCGACCCCGCCCCATCCCGTAACCAAGGGGCTTCGCCCCCCCCTGGACCCCCGTACCGCCCTTCGGGCGGTGTCCTCAATCGCCGGACGGGCTCCACAGGAGCCCCCAGGTACGGGACCCGGGACCCGCCACTCCGGTCACCCGTCCCGATAAGGCAGTCTTGTCCCGTGCCCGAACCAGCGAATCCCGCCCACCCGCATACCGCGACCCTGCGCCGCCTGGAGAAGTCCTCCGGCCGCCTCGCCGCGAACGCCATCGCACGCATGGACGAGACGCTGCCCTGGTACCGGGCCATGCCCCCGGAGAACCGTTCCTGGATCGGCCTGGTCGCCCAAGCGGGCATCGCCGCGTTCACCGAGTGGTTCCGGCACCCCGAGACCCCGCAGGCCATCTCCACCGACGTCTTCGGGACCGCTCCGCGCGAGCTGACCCGGGCCATCACCCTGCGCCAGACCGTCGAGATGGTCCGTACCACCATCGAGGTCATGGAGACCGCGATCGAAGAGGTCGCCGCCCCCGGCGACGAATCGGTCCTGCGCGAGGCGCTGCTCGTCTACGCCCGGGAGATCGCCTTCGCGACCGCCCAGGTGTACGCGCAGGCCGCCGAGGCCCGCGGCGCGTGGGACGCCCGTCTGGAGTCCCTCGTCGTCAACGCCGTCCTCTCCGGCGAGGCCGACGAGGGCGCCGTCTCCCGCGCCTCCGCGCTCGGCTGGAACTCCCCCGAGCACGTCTGCGTCATCCTCGGCACCGCCCCCGAGGGCGACAGCGAACTCACCGTCGAGGCCATCCGCCGCGCCGCCCGGCACGCCAAGCTCCAGGTCCTCACCGGAGTGCTCGGCGACCGGCTCGTCGTCATCGCGGGCGGCAGCGACAACCCGCTCCAGGTCGCGAAGTCGCTGATCGGCCCGTACGCGGCAGGCCCCGTCGTCGCGGGACCCGTCGTCCCCGACCTCCTCGCCGCCACCAGGTCCGCGCAGGCCGCCGCCGCCGGCGTCAAGTCGTGTTCCGCCTGGCAGGACGCGCCGCGCCCGGTGCTCGCCGACGATCTGCTCCCCGAGCGCGCGATCGCCTCCGACCCCGCCGCGCGCGAGCAGCTGGTGGAGGAGATCTACAGACCGCTGGAAGAGGCGGGCTCGGCGCTGCTGGAAACTCTGAGTGTCTATCTCGAGCAGGCGAGCAGTCTCGAAGGCGCGGCCAGGATGCTCTTCGTTCACCCCAATACCGTGCGCTACCGGCTGCGACGTGTGACAGATGTCACCGGATGGTCACCCTCCGATGTACGCTCCGCGTTCACACTGCGGATCGCGCTCATCCTGGGGCGCCTCGCCGCTGGAGATGCCCAGTCCTAGACTTTTGTCGAACACCAACAATTCCCCTGACAGTTCTTCGTCCCTGTCCCCACGGGCGGTCAGGGCGGTAATCGAGAGAGAGTGTGAGAGTGCTCGTACTCGTCGCTCCCGGCCAAGGCGCCCAGACGCCCGGCTTTCTGTCTCCCTGGCTCGAACTCCCCGGCGCCGCCGACCGCATCGCGGCGTGGTCCGGGGCCATCGGTCTTGACCTCGCCCACTACGGAACGAAAGCGGACGCGGACGAGATCCGCGACACCTCCGTGGCGCAGCCGCTGCTCGTCGCCGCCGGTCTGCTGTCGGTCGCCGCGCTGGGTGATGTCACGCCCGGAGCCGTCGCGGGCCACAGCGTCGGCGAGATCACCGCGGCCGTGTTCGCGGGCGTCCTCGACGACACCGCCGCGCTCGGTTTCGTACGTACACGGGGCCTGGCGATGGCCGATGCCGCCGACGTCTCCGAGACCGGCATGTCCGCGGTCCTCGGCGGCGACCCCGAGCAGGTCCTCGCGCATCTCGACAGGCTCGGTCTGACCGCGGCGAATGTGAACGGCGCCGGCCAGATCGTCGCCGCGGGCACCGCGGAGCAGCTCGCCGCGCTGGCCGAGGACAGGCCGGAGAAGGCCCGCGTCATCGCCCTGAAGGTGGCCGGCGCGTTCCACACGACCCATATGGCTCCCGCAGTCGCGACGCTACGGGAGGCCGCGGCGCACCTGACGGTCGCCGATCCCACCCTTCCGTACGTCTCGAACAAGGACGGACAGATGGTCACCAGCGGCGCGGAGGTCATCTCGCGGCTGGTGGGCCAGATCGCCAACCCGGTCCGCTGGGACCTGTGCATGGAGACCTTCAAGGAGCAGGGTGTCACCGCGCTGATCGAGGTCTGCCCGGGCGGCACGCTCACGGGAATCGCCAAGCGCGCTCTGCCGGGGGTCCGGACGGTCGCGCTGAAGACGCCCGACAACCTGGAGGCGGCCCGCGCGCTCATCGCCGAGCACGCGGAGTCGGCAGCCTGACGTCGGCCCTGACGCCGGCGTCGGGCTGACCGGTCTGACGCCGAGGCGAGACCCCGGACACCACCCGACCGCCGCCCGACGCGACCGACGCAGCCCGAGAAGGAGCCGTAGAGCATGTCGAAGATCAAGCCCAGCCAGGGCGCCCCGTACGCGCGCATCATGGGCGTGGGCGGCTACCGTCCGGTCCGGGTGGTGCCGAACGAGGTGATCCTCGAAACGATCGACTCTTCCGACGAGTGGATCCGCTCGCGCTCCGGCATCGCGACCCGCCATTGGGCCTCTCCCGACGAGACGGTGGCCGCGATGTCCGTGGAGGCGGCCGGCAAGGCGATCGCCGACGCGGGGCTGACCCCGCAGCAGATCGGCGGCGTGATCGTCTCCACCGTCTCGCACTTCAAGCAGACCCCGGCGATCGCCACGGAGATCGCGGACAGGATCGGCGCGATCAAGCCGGCGGCGTTCGACATCTCGGCGGGGTGCGCGGGCTTCGGCTACGGCCTCACCCTCGCCAAGGGCATGGTCGTCGAGGGCTCCGCGGAGTACGTCCTTGTCATCGGCGTCGAGCGGCTGAGCGACCTCACCGACCTGACGGACCGCGCGACGGCGTTCCTGTTCGGCGACGGCGCGGGCGCGGTTGTCGTCGGCCCGTCGAAGGAGCCGATGATCGGCCCCACCGTCTGGGGTTCCGAGGGTGACAAGTCCGACACCATCAAGCAGACCGTGCCGTGGGACGACTACCGCGACGGCAGGCCTGAGAAGTTCCCCGCCATCACGCAGGAGGGCCAGGCGGTCTTCCGCTGGGCGGTCTTCGAGATGGCGAAGGTCGCCCAGCAGGCGCTCGACGCGGCCGGGATCGCCACCGAAGACCTGGACGTCTTCATTCCGCACCAGGCCAATATGCGGATCATCGACTCGATGGTGAAGACTCTGAAGCTGCCGGGCCATGTCACGGTCGCCCGTGACGTGGAAACAACCGGTAATACCTCGGCCGCCTCGATCCCGCTCGCGATGGAGCGGCTTCTGGCGACCGGGGCGGCGAAGAGCGGTGACACCGCACTCGTCATCGGCTTCGGGGCGGGTCTCGTCTACGCCGCGACGGTCGTTACCCTCCCCTAGGCACACCGGATCAACCGGACGCCCCACTGCTGTTTCCACAGCATCAACCGCATCACCGCATCAACCGCACTCACTGCCACACATCATCGAAGGAGCGCCACATGGCCGCCACCCAGGAAGAGATCCTCATCGGTCTCGCCGACATCGTGAACGAGATCGCTGGTATCCCGGTCGAGGACGTCAAGAGTGACAAGTCCTTCACCGACGACCTGGACGTCGACTCGCTGTCCATGGTCGAGGTCGTCGTCGCCGCCGAAGAGCGCTTCGACGTCAAGATCCCGGACGACGACGTGAAGAACCTCAAGACTGTCGGCGACGCGGTGGACTACATCGCCAAGCACCAGGCCTGAGCCTGAAACGCGTTTGTCGCCACCCGGCGGTGGCGCCGTAAAAGTTCAGCACCCCCTACACGTGGAGAATGAATTCCTGTGAACTCGACCAATCGCACCGTGGTCGTCACCGGTATCGGCGCAACCACACCGTTGGGTGGCGACAGCGCATCGACCTGGGAAGGGCTGTTGGCGGGCCGTTCCGGAGCCAAGGCCCTGACGGACGAGCGCTTCGCCGACCTCCCGGTCCGCATCGCCGCGACCATCGCGGTCGAGCCGAGCGAGATCCTGCCGCGCCCGCTGGCCCGCAAACTGGACCGCTCGGCCCAGTTCGCGGTGATCGCGGCCCGTGAGGCGTGGGCGGATGCCGGCTACACCGCTCCGGCGGGTACCGTGACATCAGGCGCTGACGCGCCGGGCAGCAGCGTCGCTCCGGAGCGTCTGGGCACGGTCATCGCCTCCGGCATCGGTGGCGTAACGACTCTGCTCGATCAGTACGACGTGCTCAAGGAGAAGGGCGTACGCCGCGTCTCCCCGCACACCGTTCCGATGCTCATGCCGAACAGCCCGTCCGCGAATGTCGGGCTTGAGGTGAACGCCCAGGCGGGCGTGCACACTCCGGTGTCCGCGTGCGCGTCCGGCGCGGAGGCGATCGGCTACGCGGTGGAGATGATCCGTACGGGCCGGGCCGATGTGGTCGTGGCCGGTGGCACGGAGGCGGCGATCCACCCGCTGCCGATCGCGGCGTTCGCCAACATGATGGCGATGTCGAAGAGCAACGACGCTCCGGAGAAGGCTTCGCGCCCGTACGACAAGGGCCGGGACGGCTTTGTGCTCGGCGAGGGCGCGGGTGTCGTCATCCTGGAGTCGGCGGCGCACGCGGCGAAGCGTGGCGCGCGGGTGTACTGCGAGGTGCTGGGCCAGGGCCTGTCCGCGGACAGCCACCACATCGCGCAGCCGGAGCCGACGGGTCGCGGCATCGCCACGGCGATGCAGAACCTGCTGGACTCGACGGACCTCAAGGCCTCGGAGGTCGTGCACCTGAACGCGCACGCCACGTCGACGCCGCAGGGTGACCTCGCGGAGATCAAGGCCCTGCGCAAGGTGCTGGGGGACGACCTCGACCATGTCGCGGTCTCGGCCACGAAGTCGATGACGGGTCACCTGCTGGGTGGCGCGGGCGGCATCGAGACGGTCGCGACGGTGCTGGCGCTGTACCACCGTACGGCTCCGCCGACGATCAACATCGACGAGCTGGACGAGGCGGTGGACGCGGACATCGTGCGCGGGGAGCCGCGGCAGCTGACGCAGGGCACGATCGCGGCGATCAACAACTCGTTCGGGTTCGGCGGCCACAACGTGGTACTGGCGTTCCGCACGGTCTGACCGGTGGCCCGGTCACCCGGGCAGCTGTGAGGCCCGCCCTTCCCCGGGTTACCGGGGGGGGCGGGCCTCGGTCGTGTCGGGGCGGGGTCCCGGCCGCCCACTCGGGCCGGCGGGGGCCTCCCTGCCCCCGCTCGGCGGGCGCGGGTGCCGCGGGCGTCCCCGTTCACCGGGCTGACGGGCACGTCGCCCCTCGACAGGCGGACAGGAGCCTGGCCAGAAGCTCCGGCCTTACGGAGGGGTACAGGACGCCCGCGACAGGGCACCGTCAGAGGCCCGGCGTCCCGCAGCCTCCGGAGCGGACGCATCGCACCGCGCGGCGGGCGCAGGGGCAACGGGCATGAAGCGGCCGCCCGTTTCCCGGGCGGCGGCATCGCGCCGGGCGCAAGGGCTCAGGCACGGGCACGGCACAGGCGGCAGGCGGCAGGCGGCGGCACCCACCCCCGAAGACCCCAGGCGCGCGGGTCAGACCACCTGGTGGAGCCAGCGGACCGGCGCGCCCTCGCCCGCGTATCTGAAGGGCTCCAGTTCGTCGTCCCACTGCTTGCCCAGCAGCTTCGCGACTTCCGCCTCCAGAGCCGTCTCCCCCCGCGCCGAGCGCGCCAGTGCCGCCCGCAGGCGGTCCTCCGGGATCAGGATGTCGCCGTGGATACCGGTCACCGCGTGGAAGATGCCCAGTTCGGGCGTGGCGCTGTAGCGCTCGCCCTCCGCCGCGGGTGACGGCTCCGCCGTCACCTCGAAGCGCAGCAGTTGCCAGCCGCGCAGCGCCGACGCCAGCTTCGCCGCCGTGCCCCCCTCGCCCTGCCAGGAAAATTCCGCTCTCCAGGTACCGGGCGATGCCGGCTGCCGGATCCAGTCGAGCTGGACCCGCGCACCCAGCACCCCCGCCACCGCCCATTCGACGTGCGGGCACAGCGCGCGCGGTGCGGAGTGAACGTACAAAACGCCACGTGTCGTCACCGGGACCTCCAGTGTGGGACGAGGATCGCCTTTCCCAGGGGCCTCAGTAAACAGCATCGGGAGCTAATCTCCACAAAAGGGACAACATGTGACGTGATGTAATTTACCGGAGCTGATGGGCTCGACGCCTCTGGGTCGACGGGAAAAAGCTACCGTGCATAGGTTGCCAAGGGGTGACGTAATGTCGGTCCAGGGGTCCGTACGCACCAAGCTTTCACTCGGCAGGACGTCAGCGCCGGGTGACACGAAGGGGAACTGAGGATGCGGCAGACCACCCGGACGCGCCACACGCGCCGCGCCACCGCCACCTTGGCGGCAGTCGTGCTTCTCGCCACCGGTGGCGTAGCCGGATGTGACTCCTCGTCGGATTCCGGCGGAAACGGCGCGCCCGCCACCCGCCGCCCCTCCCCCACCCCCACCCCCGCCTGGGACCGCAGCCCCGGTTCGATCGCCGCCGTCGGTGACTCCATCACCCGCGGCTTCGACGCCTGCGACGTGCTGTCCGACTGCCCGGAGGCCTCCTGGGCCACCGGTACGGACACCGAGGTGCGGAGCCTGGCCCTGCGGCTGATCGGCGCGCCCGCCGTGGCCCAGCGCAGCTGGAACCTCGCCCGTACCGGGGCCGTGGTCGCCGATCTGCCCGCGCAGATGGCGCAGGCGGCGGCCAGGAAGCCCGAGCTGGTGGCCGTGATGGTCGGCGCCAATGACGCCTGCGCGGAGACCGCCGAGCTGATGACGCCCGTCGAGGAGTTCCGGGCTTCCGTCGTCGCGTCGATGGCGCGGCTGCGGCGTACCGCGCCCAAGGCGCAGGTGTACGTGTCGAGCGTGCCGGATCTCAAGCGCCTGTGGTCCACCGGGCGCGGCAATCCGCTGGGCCGGCAGGTCTGGAAGCTGGGGCTCTGCGCCTCGATGCTGGGCGACGCGGAGGACGAATCCGCCGAGGCGGAGCAGCGGCGGGCCACGGTGCACGCGCGTGTCATCGCGTACAACGATGTGCTGAAGAGCGTCTGCGCGAAGGATCAGCGCTGCCGCTACGACGGCGGGGCGGTCTTCGCCTACCGCTTCGGCGGTGACCAGTTGAGCCGCTGGGACTGGTTCCACCCCAGCAAGGACGGGCAGGGACGGCTCGCGGAGATCGCGTACCGCAATGTCACCGCCGCCCAGCCACCCAAGTAGCTGACCCGACGGAAGGATTCCCTTGTCCCGAATACGCGCCCGCCTGGACGTACTTGGCGTCGCCGCCCTTCTCGCGGCTTCCGCCCTCACCTTCGCCGAGCCGGCCACCGCGGCCCCGCAACCGGTCACCGTCGAAGAGGCGCGGCTCGACCGGGCCGTTCCGCAGGAGATCCTGCGGCGCGGCGGATTCGACTCCGTAGCGCCGGAGTTCACGCGGGCGCTCGCCGGGACCCGGTCGTACGAGCAGGCCGAGCGGGCCGTCGTACGACACGGCGCCCGGCTGTGGGAACGGGCCGTGGACCGGGCCCAGGGGCGCGGCCCCGCGCTCGGCGATCTGAGCCGGGACGACGACCGGCCGCTGTACTGGGCGCGGCTCTCCATAACCCGCGAATTACGCCAGTGGCAGCCGCGGTTCGGCCTGACGGACCCCGCTCGGGCGCGGCTGCTCGACCGTCTGGAGCAGTCGTCCCGCGGCCAGGACTCGATGGCCTTCCCCCCAGGGATCAAGCGGATCGTGATGACGGGGTTCGACCCGTTCACGCTGGACCGCGACATCCGGATCAGCAACCCCTCGGGCGCTACGGCGCTGGCGCTGGACGGCACCGTCGTCCGTACCGCCGACGGGCCCGCCCGGATCGAGGCGGCCGTCTTCCCGGTCCGCTGGCAGGACTTCGCGGACGGCACGGTAGAGCGGACGCTGCGCCCGCAGCTGCCGAAGGCGGATCTGTTCACCACCGTGAGCCAGGGCCGGGTCGGCCGTATCGACATCGAGCGCTTCAACGCCGCCTGGCGCGGCGGTACCGGCGACAACGAGAACATCTCCAGCACCGGGATCGTGCCGGTCGCCGACCCCGCCTCGCAGCCGCAGTGGACGGCGACCACCCTCCCGTACCGGGCGATCGTGGCCGCGCCGACCGGGCCCTTCCCGGTGTACGACAACACCTCGGTCACCGAGATCCCGGCCGGCGGGACCGTGCCGGTGGTACGGCCGGAGGGGCCGACGCCCGGCTCGGCGGCGCGTGTCGGGGGCGGTGGCAACTACCTCTCCAACGAGATCGCGTACCGCGCGACGCTGCTGCGGGACCGGCTCGGGCTCGACGTCCCGGGCGGCCATGTGCACACGCCGGTGCTGCAGTTCGGGGCGGGGAACACCACGGAGATCACGGACCCGGAGTTCGTACGGAACAGGCTGGACATCATCGGCCAGGTGCGGGCCATCATCCGGGTGGCCGCGGAGGTTTCTGGCTGAGCCGCCCGCCCGGCGGACCACCCTGCGAAGCTTCAACCTCGGCGCATACGCCGGGCAGAGTGTCACCGTCAAGTTCACCGGTACGGAAGGCTCACGGCTCCAGACCTCGTTCGTCATCGATGACACGGCGCTCCACATGAGTTGATGGGCGCAACGGTCAGTCCTTGTTGAGGTTGTACGGAGACGGGGCCGCCGACGGGTCGGCCTGCGGCTCCGGCGGCTCCGGCGGCGCGACCAGGTCCCGGGCCAACAGCGTCGCGCCCGCCACCGCCCCCGGCATCAGGAACACCGCGACGAACGGCACGATGAAGGCGAGCGTCAGCGGCACACCGAAGCCGAGGACGAGCCGTCTGCGGCCCCGCAGCAGCCGGAGGCGCTCCTTCAGCTCGACGCCGCGCCGCTGGAGCGCCACCGCGGTGAGCTCCTCCGTGAGGAAGAAGCCCGAGACGCAGAAGCCGATCACGGGGACGACGGTCTGGCCGATGACCGGGATGAAGCCGAGGGCGAAGAGCAGTACGCCGTAGAGCACCACGCGCGCCAGAACCCGCAGGGAGTCACGCGCGGAGATCCACAGTTCCCGCCAGAGCGGCAGCCCGGACTCGGGGACGTCGCCGCCCTCGCTGCGGTCGACGTGCTCGGAGAGCGACTCGTAGAAGGGCTGGCCGACCAGCAGCGTCACCGCAGTGAAGGTGATTACCGCGAGGAACAGTCCGAAGGCGAAGACGAGCGCGGTGAGGAAGCCGCGGAACACGCCCTGCCAGGGCGAGGACCAGTCGTCGGCGAACGGTGTCGCCCAGGCGGTCAGGTCATCGGCGCCGTAGAAGAGGCCGACGAAGGCCGCCGCGTACAGCACGAGGGTCACCAGGCCGGGCAGCAGTCCGAAGCCGAACCACCGGCCGTGCCTGCCGACCCAGCGCTGGCCCTTCATCAAATAACCGAAGCCCACACCAAGATCATGCATACGCATACCTTATCTTTCCGGGAAGCGGTACCCGGTCGCGTGGTCAAGTGCCCCTTGTCGTTCGGCAATTGAACCGGTAGACCCTGCGTATTGATCGTTACGCCGATCCCTACGGAGTCACGTACGCATGGGCATACCTCCCAAACCCGTCCTGATCGCCACCGTGGTCCTCGCCGCCACGGCGCTGCTCGCGCCCGTCACCGCGACCGCCGCTCCTGGTCGCGACAGGCCCCAGCCCCACCCCGTACGCGAAGGAGGCGGACGCGACACCGCCGTCGCGACCAACGCGCTGCGCACCGCCGCCCCCGCCCTCCAACTGGACAAGGGCAACGGCTATCCGCGCCGTACCGTCCTCGACGCGCCGCCCGAGAACCCGGCCGACAAGTCGATCAAGCTGGGCCTCGCGCCGTACCACTCCCTCGCCCCGCGGCTCAACGCCCTGCAGCAGCTCGGCGACCGGGTCAGCGTCGAGGTCGCCGGGCGGTCCGCCGGCGGGCACGAGCTGTATCTCGTCACCGTCACCGCGCCCGAGAGCTCGCAGCAGGCACGCGACCAGGAGCGGATGCGGGAGCTGATCGAGAACTCCCCCTCCGCCGCCGCCAAGGACAAGCGCATCAAGTCCTCGTACAAGACGCCCGTCTTCATCAACAACAACATCCACGGCAATGAGTGGGAGGGCACGGACGCCGCCCTCAAGCTCATCGAGGAGCTGGCGAAGGCCAAGGACGCCTCGACCGGCAAGCTCCTCGCCCAGAACCGCGTCTATCTCAATGTGACCGCCAACCCCGACGGCCGGATCGCCGGGACCCGCGCCAATGCCAACGGCTTCGACCTCAACCGGGACTTCATCACCGGCTCCCAGCCGGAGGTCCGCGTCATGCAGCGGATCGCCATCGACAAGCAGCCCGCCGTCATGCTGGATCTGCACGGGTACGTCAACGGCACGCTCATCGAGCCGACGACACCGCCGCACGGCGAGAACTACGAGTACGACCTGTTCCTCAAGAACGCGTACGCCAACGCGCTCGGCATGGAGAAGGCGGTGAACGGCCTCGGTTACACCCCGGAGAAGGACGGCGTGCAGCCCGCCATCATCCCCTTCAGGGACGAGGCGGAGGGCTGGGACGACTGGCCGCCGATCTTCACCCCGCAGTACATGCCCTTCCAGGGCGCTGTCGCCGCGCACACCATCGAGTTCCCGATGACGGTCAACAACGAGGAGTACGACAGCCTCCCGGTCACGGAGCTGCGCCGCAGGGCCGCCATCAACACGGACATCGCGGGCGCGGCGATGCGCGCGACGCTCGACTACACGCACACGCACCGCGGCTCGGTGATCGCCGACCAGATCGAGACGTTCCGGCGGGGCGCGGCGGGTGAGGCGCAGCGGCCGGTTTCGGAGGAGACCGTGCCGGGCGTGCCCGGCATCGGGCCGGAGGACGTGTACACGACGACCTTCCCCCGCGCGTACGTCATCCCTGCGGGCGCCGGTCAGCGTTCGGCGACCGCGGCTGCCCGCCTGGTGGACCAACTGGTCGCCGGCGATGTCCGGGTGGAGCGGGCGGTTCTGCCCTTCACGCTGGCGGGGCGCCGCTACCCGGCGGGGTCGTATGTCGTGGACATGCGCCAGCCCAAGCGCGGGATGGCCAATGTGATGCTGGACGCGGGCCGGGACATCAGCGCGGACGTCTCCACGATGTATGACATCTCGGGCTGGAGCCTGGGGCTGCTGTGGGGCGCGAACGTGGACAGGGTCACGAGCGGTGACCTGCGTGTGGTGGGGCGCCCGGTCCACGCCGCCTCGCCGACCGGGTACGTCGCCCCGTTCGGGGACCTGCGGCTGCGGCTGGACGACCCGAAGGAGCTCGCCGCTCTGAACTCCCTGCTTGCGCAGGGCGTGCAGGCGCGGCGCGCGGCGGACGGCTCGGCGATCGTGCCGGGTTCGGCGCGCCGCGCGGCGTCCGTACTGGCCGACCGCTTCGGGGTCGCTTTCTCCGCCACGAAGGAGAAGGGCACGGCCACGCTGTCCCGCGTCCGGGTCGCCGCGGCCGTGACCGCCGGTGAGCTGTTCGCGCTGCGCGAGATGGGCTTCGAGGTCCAGCCGGTCTCCAACGCCGTACTCAACGCGGGCTACGACTGGTCGACGGCGGATGTGCTGTATGTGTCGGGCGGCCTGACGTACGGGACGCTGAACCCGGCCGCACGCGGCGCGCTGGACACCTTCCTCACCCAAGGCACGGTCATCGGCCTCGGCTCGCGGGGCGCGGCCTTCAACGCGGAGGCGGGGCTGCTCGCGGTGAAGCCGGTGGAGGGCAACGGGGACGCGAACGGCGTGGTCCGGGTGGACAACGCCCCTGCCGGCCCGGTCACCGGCGGCGCTCCGGCGCACACCTTCGTGTACTCGCCGATGTGGTTCACCGACCTCGGCCCGGGGGTGCGCGCCGACCAGTCGTACGGCTCCGGGAACCCGCTTGTCGCGGGGCACTGGCGGGCGTCGGAGGACGGCACGGGCGGCCCGGCGGACGCCGCGGGCAAGGCGGCTGTCGTCAGCGGTACGGCGGCGAGCGGCGCGACGGTGGTGCTGTTCGGCACGGAGCCGCTGTTCCGGGACCACCCGAAGGGGGTCTTCGCGCAGGTCGGGCGGGCACTGCTGCTGTGAGGCCGTGACGGGGCGAGGGCCGCGTCCCGGGTGGGGATGCGGCCCTCGGTCTTGCTCGCTGCTCGCTGCTCGCTGCTCGCTGTTGGCTGTTGGCTGTTCGCTGTTCGTCTAACGAGTCAGCGAAACGATCATCTTGCCGGTGTTCTCACCGCGGAGGAGGCCGACGAAGGCGTCGTAGCCGTTCTCGATGCCCTCGACGACGGTCTCGTCGTACTTGAGCTCGCCGGAGCGGATCCAGGCGGAGACCTCCTGGACGAACTGCGGCTGGAGCGCGACGTGGTCGTTCACGAGCATGCCCTGCATACGCAGCCGCTTGCCGATGAAGAGCGCGAGGTTGCGCGGTCCCGGGGCCGGCTCGGTGTTGTTGTACTGGGCGATCATGCCGCAGACGGTTACCCGGCCGTGCAGCTTGAGCGAGGAGATCGCGGCCTCCAGGTGTTCGCCGCCGACGTTGTCGAAGTAGACGTCGATGCCGTCGGGGGCGGCCTCCTTCAGCTGCTCCGCGACGGGGCGGGGCTCCTTGTAGTTGAAGGCCGCGTCGAAGCCGTACTTCTCGACCAGGAGCTTGACCTTGTCGTCCGAGCCCGCCGAGCCGATGACGCGCGAGGCGCCCTTGAGCCTGGCCAGCTGGCCGACCTGGCTGCCGACGGCGCCTGCCGCGCCGGAGACGAAGACGGTGTCGCCCTCCTTGAAGGAGGCGACCTCGAAGAGCCCGGCGTAGGCGGTGAGGCCGGTCATGCCGAGGACGCCGAGGTAGGCGGAGAGCGGGGCGAGCGAGGAGTCGACCTTGGTGGCGTGCCGGGCCGGCACCTGGGCGTACTCGCGCCAGCCGAGGCCGTGCAGGACGTGGTCGCCGACCGCGAAGCCCTCGGCGTTGGAGGCGATGACCTCGCCGACCGCGCCGCCGTCCATGGGACGGTCGAGCTGGTAGGGCGCGACGTAGGACTTCACGTCGTTCATCCGGCCGCGCATATAGGGGTCCACGGAGAAGTGCAGATTGCGCACGAGGACGTGTCCCTCGCCCGGTTCGGCCACGGGCACCTCACGCAGAGCGAAGTCCTCCGCCTTGGGCCAGCCGTGCGGGCGGGCGACGAGGTGCCATTCACGGCTGGATGTGGGGAGTGTGGACATTCTGCGTTCCTCCTAGGAAAAGCTTCACTACCTGAAACAACCATGCCTCTGGATATTTCATGTTGTCAAGTAAGTCGGTATCCTGGTGTTCATGGCCACCACGCGCTCTACGCGCCCAGACCCGCTGACCCTCGAAGTCGTCGAGCTCATTGGCGCTGTCGTGGCCCGCTACTACGCGGAGTACGAGGAGGCGGCGGCGAAGCACGCGCTCACCGGGGCGCAGGCGCGGGTCCTGAGTCTGCTGTCCCTGGAGCCGCTGCCCATGCGCCGTATCGCGCGGAGCCTGAAGTGCGAGCCGTCGAATGTGACCGGCATCATCGACCGTCTTGAGGCCCGGGGGCTGGTGGAACGGCGCCCCGATCCGAACGACCGCCGGGTCAAACTCGCCGCCACCACGGAGGAGGGCCGGAGCACGGTATCGCGCTTGCGGGAGTCACTGGACTTCGCACGGGAGCCGCTGGCGCAGCTTCCGGCGGAGGAGCGGGCGGTGCTGCGGGACCTGCTCAAGCGGATGCTGGGCGTTGAGCCGACACCCCGCTGAGCCAACACCCCGCTAGACGCAGAACCAGAGGAAGCGGTCGCAGGTCTCGCTCGGCGCCGGCTCCGCGGGAGGCGCCGACTCGCTGGGACCGGCGGGGGTCGGCCCCCCGGGCGACAACGACGGCTTCGCGCTGCCGGAGGGCCGGTCCGAGGAGGACGGCAAGGAGGACGGCCTGTCGGCGGGCTCGGTCGCGCTGGGACTCGTGCCGGCGGTGCCGGTACCGGACGCCGTACCGGTGGGGCGTACGGAAACGGGCGCCGGGACGGCAGACTCCGTCACCGGGGCGGGGCCGTCGGGCTTCTCATCGTCGTCCGTGGGCTCCGGGGCGGGCTCGGTCTCGGTGCCCGACTGCTCCTTCACGGAGGTGGCGGCGCCGTCGTCGCCCGGATCCTCGATGGCCAGCTCGGCCAGGCTCAGCGCCCCGGCCGCGATCACCAGGCCGCCGAGCACGCCGAGCACCACCTTGCGGCCGCGCCGCTTGTGCGCCCGGCGTGAGCCCGATGGCTTGGGGCGCGGAGCGCTCTGTCTGTGCGTACGGCGATGACCCGAGGGATCGGGCACCTCGTCCTGAGGGAGGAGGGGCTCCGCCGCGGGTGCGTGGGGGGTGTGATGCCGGAGTTCCTCGACGGGCGTGCCGCACCCGGCGCAGGCCAGGGCTCCGTTGAGATGCCGCCGACATGGCTGGCAGTAATCCATTTCGCCGCAGGCTATTCGGCGAGGTGAACGAGCAGTTGGTGAGCCTGTGAGGATCTTGTGTGGAACCTTCACCTTCGCGGTGGGTCGGCTCGCCGGGGTTGACGGTGCCGCGTGCCGCGGCTGTCGGGCAGGATGTCGGACATGACCGCTGCCGAGCCATTCGGGCCGCTCGACTTCCAACTCGTCCTGCTGCGCCGGATGGCCGACCACCAGCCGGAGCTGGTCGAGGACGCCCGCAACGAACTGGGCGCGTCGACGGCCCGGATGCGGGAGGCGAACCGCCGCTGGCAGGCGATGACCCGCTCCCGGAGCACGCGCGGCACGCTCGCCCGCTACCTCTCGGTGCTGGGCCCGCCGGAACAGTCCGTACGCCGCCGGATCGGCGACCTGGAGTGCGAGGCGCTGCTGTGGCGCGTGCCGCTCTGGCCGGACCTGCGGTTCGAGGTGCTGGCCGCGGCGGGGGGCGGGGCGGTCTGGAACGAATGGCTGGTCCGCGCCCCGGGGGTGGCGGGGCCGGAGCTGCGCACGGTGGAGGACCTGAGGCCGTGGTCGTGCACGGTGGACGAGGTGGCGAGGGCGTTCGCTCCGGCGCGACCGATGGAGGGGTCGGCACCGACGAGATGGCGGCTGGGGTTTGTGGTGGGGGGAGGGGTGGGGTGCGTGGGGGAGTTCACGTGGGGCCTGCTCCAGCGGGTGACGGTGGGTTGATGCGGGGGTGCTTCCCCCACCCCGCCCCTTCCCGTAACCGGGAGCTGCGCCCCCGGACCCCCTGACGGGGGAGGTTTGGTGGGGGCTGCCGCCCCCACACCCCCGCGCTCCGGCACCGCGGGTTCCGGGCGGCGCCGCCCCGAGCCGACTGCCCCCGCCACAGCGCCGGGCCCCGCCCTGCGCGGCAGCCTCGCGCCGCCCAGAACCCGGGCGAGGCCCCGCACCTGCCGGGCAGCTTCACGCCCGGGAAGGCGGCCGCTGAGGACTGACGCCCCAGCGGCTTCGCCGCGGAGCTGGTACGCGTGCGGCCTGCGCCTCGCTTGCCGTGCGCGCCAGGCCCCGGAGGGCCGGGGCCGCAGGTGCGCGGGGGACCCGCAGACGTCGTGATCTGGACGTAAAGCGGCGCAGCTCGCGCGAAGCGCGGTGGGGCAGTCCAGGACACGAGCCCCGACGCGGAAGTGAGCGGCATCGGGTGGACGTGGGCCGGGGGCGTTGGTGGTTGCTCCCGGTGGTGGGTTTCCCCGGTGAACCGCCAGAGCCGCCGGCCCGCATTGCGGGCAACCCGTACGCCGGGCGCGGGCCCCCACACCGGAGACCCGCACCCCGAGGGCCCGCACCCAGAGGCCCGCAGTCCGCGACCCGCAGGGTAGGCGTACCGCCTCCGGGGCACTCGGGCCGACGCGGTGGGGTTCCGTACCCCCGACCGGCTCACCCAGCGCGCGCCGCGCCCGCTCCGATCAGATTATGCGAAATACATACCGCACTCGGGAGGATCCGCTGTGACCGTCAGCCTTGAGCAGTTGCGCCGTTGCCATGTCGCCGTCGACCTGGGCGCCGCCAGGACCCGCGTGTTCGTCAAAGGCGCTGGGCTCGTCGTCGACGAGCCCAGCGTCGCCGCCGTGAACACCCGTACCGGCGCACTCATCGCCGTCGGCTCGCTCGCCGAGAGGATGACGGGCCGTACGCCCGACTACATCCGCGTCGCCCGCCCCGTCTCCGGCGGCACCGTCGTGGACATCGAGATGGCCCAGCGGATGCTCCGTCACCTCCTCGGCGAGAAGCTCCGCCGTCAGCTCCGCCGCAAGCCCCGGCTGCGCGCCGCCGCCAGTACCCCGCACGAAGCCGATCCGCTCGCCCAGCGCGCTACCGTCGAGACGCTCGTCGGGCTCGGCGCCCGGCGGGTCGAGCTGGTCGACACCCTCATCGCCGCGGCCGTCGGCTGCGGGCTGCCTGTCGAGCAGCCCACCGCGACCATGATCATGGTGTGCGGCGCGGCGACCACCCAGGTCGCCGTGCTCTCGCTCGGCGCCATCGTCACCGCCGAGCGGATCCCCGTCGGCGGCAACGCCATCGACTACGCGGTCATCCAGCATCTGCGCCACCAGCACGAGCTGATGCTGCCCAGCCAGTCCGTACGCCCCTTGCAGCTGGCCCTGCACGGCAACGGACTCACCCCGCAGGGGCCCGCCTCGACGGAGATCCACGGCCGGGACGTGGCCACCGGGCTCGCCCGTTCGGTGTTCGTGGACACCGCCGCCGTACGGGACGCGATCCACACCCCGCTCACCTCCGTGCTCGACGGCATCGGCAAGGTGCTGCGGGACTGCCCGCCGGATCTGGTCGCCGATCTCGCCGACCGCGGGATCATGATGGTCGGCGGCAGCGCGCTGCTCCCGGGCCTGGACCAGATGCTGCGCGACGCCACCGGGATGCCGGTGCACATCGCCGAACGGCCGGACATCTGCGCCGTACTCGGGCTCGGCGCGATGCTGGAGGGCCGGATCCAGCCGATGGTCCTCGACCCGCTCGCCGAAGACGCCGACTGAACCGACTGAACCGCGTGAACCGCGACCATGACTCGACGCGCGCCAGGGCCCACCCGCGAATAGCGTGAAGAGACAGACACCTGACCCCGGGCAGGAGGCTCGCAACCATGGCCGCGCAACCCGAAGGCACCCCTTGCTGGGCCGACGCGATGTTCCCCGACCTGGAAGCCGCCAAGAGTTTCTACGGCGAGCTGCTGGGCTGGACCTTCGACGAGGCCTCCGAGGAATACGGCTACTACACCCAGGCCCGCTCGGGCGGCAAGATCGTGGCCGCCCTCACCCCGCAGATGCCGGGCGTCGAGGGGCCCGCCGCCTGGAACCTCTACTTCGCCACGCCGGACGCCACCGCGACAGCCACGAAGATCCGTGACAACGGCGGCGCGCTCACCATGGATCCGATGACCGTGGGCGAGTTCGGCACCATGGTCACGGCGCAGGACCCCAGCGGCGTGCACTTCAGCGTCTGGCAGGCGGCAAGCCACGAGGGCTTCGAGAAGATCGGCGAGCCCGGGTCGTACGCGTGGGCCGATCTCATCACGCGGGACGTCGAGAAGGCGGACCGCTTCTTCCCCACGGTCTTCCCCTTCGAGGTCCAGCGGATGAAGCACGAAGCCGTCGACTTCCACCTCTGGAGCGTCGGCGGCAAGCCAGTGGCCGGCCGGATGAAGATGACCGACGACTTCCCGCCCGACACGCCCCCGTACATCAATGTGCACTTCGCCGTGGACAACTGCGACGACGCCGTCGCCACGGTCACCAAGCTGGGCGGGCAGGTCACCTCCGCCGCGATGGACAGTCCCTTCGGCAGGTTCGCGTCGGTAATGGACCAGCAGGGCGCGGCCTTCTCCGTGATCGATCTGCAGACGACAAAGGGCGAGATGCCCGAATGGGAGTCGTGAGGTGAGGCGCGCCTCACCTCACGCATACGTCATAGGGCAGCGGGACGGGCCTCCTCCGCACGCGGGAATGCCGCCGTCACCATGGAGGCCGGGCGCAACCTGAGATTCGTCATGACGCGCTCCTCGCGCCAATGCCCCCAACTCGCAGCGGCCTCTCCGCTCGGCCCTGCTTCCGCTTCTGCTTCCACGGGCACGGGCACGGCCACGGCCTCCGCCTCCGTCTCCGCCTCGGCCACGGCCTGCGCGCCGTTCCCGACCGTCGGCGCCGGACGCGGCACATCGCTCGTGCCCTCGTTCCCGACTCCTTGCCCGATGCCGTTCCCGACTCCGTTCCCGATGCCGTTCCCGGCTCCGTTCCCGGCTCCGTTCCCGATCCCCACCGGCTTCCCGGTCGACGGGTCCGAGTCCCGGCCGGCCTGCGGCGACGCGTTGACTTCCTTGGTGTTCGGGGCGGTCCCCTCGGCCGCAGGCGGCCGGTCCCCGGAGCTCACAGCGGCAACGTTGTCCATCGCCCACCGCTGCGCCTCGGATCCGTCGCGCACCTTGACCACCACCGCCGACCCCACGTCCGACGACGTGGGCACGAGAGCCAGCTTGTCGTTCCACCGCGGGATCACATTGCCCTGGATGGTCATGTCGTACCGCACGTCCGCGCCGTCCGCCGCCGACGACGGCGTGCATTCGTTCAGCTCGGCCATACCGTCGAGGTCATGGGAGTTGAGGCACAGATCCGCGGCGGCGGAGCTGCGCAGCAGCCCGTCGTCCTCGTACGACCACTGCTGGGTCACCGACGTGTCGCAGGAGTCCATCATCACCTCGGCGCCCAGCACCGCCCTGCCGTCGCGGATGTCGAGGCAGAGCCCGGAGTCGGCGTTGCGCATTCGCGCGTCCAGCGGGCCCGTGGGGAGGGCGGCGGATGTGGCCGACGGCTCCGGCGAGGCTTCGGACGGCGCAAGGGAACCGGGCGCGGGAGGCGCGGTGGTCGCGGTGACGGCGCCGCTCGGGACCGGCGGTCCGGCGTAGTCGGCGTCGTCCGACCAGAGCTCCGAGACGGCGGTCACCACGAGCGCGCCGGTCACCAGCACGCCGAGCCCGGTGAGTACGACTCCGGGGCGGGCCAGCGCCACCCGGCGGCCCTGGATGTTCGTCATCCGGGCCGGGAGGTTCATGCGGGGCAGGGCTCGGGCGCGTCCGCCCTTGGAGTGGCGGCCGGTAGCGCGCGTACCACCTTCGTGGCCCCCGCCCCCGGGCTCTCCGCCGCCCCCGTGTCCGGTGCCCCCGTGCCCGGTGCCCCCCTGCCCGGCGCCGGTCTGTGTTCGGGCGCGGTTGCGGGCGGGCCGCGATTCGATGTACGCGCGGGCGGCCTGGCCGAGCACCCCTTCGGCCAGCAGGACAGGCAGTCGGCCGTCGAGATGGTTGAGCTGTTCCGCGGCGTGGCGGCAGTGCTGGCACTCGGCCAGATGGCGCTGGATATCGGGTATCAGGGTGCCGCCGCGGCGCAGGGACACATCCAGCAGGCGGCTGTAGTGGCGGCAGTCCTCGTCCGGCGCGAGTTCGACATGCGCCCGCAGGCAGCCCGTACGGAGAAGTTCACGTGCCTGTTGAAGTTGGGCCGACGCGAGGCGCGGATCAATGGCCAACAGACTGGCTGGTATGGATATTCCCTCCGCCTCGACCTCCACATGCCACAGCAGGCATTGGGCGGCTCCCGGCAATGCCTGGAAAGCGCGGAAGACCAACTGCCGATTCTCCGGGAGTGAGAACATGTCGGGCCGCACGGTCCGCCCGCCGTCCGGGTACTGGAGTTCGGGCAGCGCGGTGATGCGCTGGTCGGCAGCCCAGCCCTTGGCAATTTGACGGCAGGTCAGCAATAGGAGCGGACGGATGGCCTCGGCCGTCCCGACCTTCTTGAGGTTTTCCAGCACCTTGCCGAAGGCCGCCGTCGAGAGCATCGCCGCGGCCTTTGTGGTAGGCGTGCAGATCGCAGCGTAATCGAACACCGGCTGCCAGTGCCGCGCCAGCAGCACCGCTACGGGGTGCGCCTCGTCCGTCCCCCCGCTGGTCCGCAGCGTGGTCGCGAGACCTTCGTCGGAGCCGGAGGAGCCGAAGGCCGTCCGAGCGGGCGGGAAGGACGGGACGGGAGGCATGGTATGGGGATTCTGCATAGACGTCTTTCCATCCAGGGCATTGCAGTGGGGGGTTGCAGGCCTCTCAATCCCGGTCAACCGGCCGTACTTCTCCCACCGGTTGAAGGGACACGACTGATTCGGGCATTGACATTGACGCAGCAGATTGGTCTATACCTGGTTCAGTCACGCTCGATGTTTTCGGAGTGACGTGGGGCGCCAGGCAATTCGAACGGTTGAGCAAAGCGCCATGGTGTGGCTGGGGAAGCTCACCCTTACACAACCCCCCTACATGGAACAAGAGTTACGGAACGCGACCGTCCACGACGGTCGATAACAGGAAAGGCCCGCACTCCTGTACCACTCACCCTTGCCGCTCAACCTTGCTCAAAATTGAGTGATTCTGACCGCGCGGTGGGTGAGAGGAGCGCGGACTCACAGTGCCACGACAACTGCCTCGGTCGCCTTGACGCTGGTCCATACGGAAGTCCCTTCGGCAAGCCCCAGTTCGGCAGCGGCCTGCGGGGTGATCTCGGCGACCAGATCCGGTGCCTGTCGCGAAGTGACCAGAACACGTAGTCGGCTGCCGGTGGCCGTGAGTTCCCGAATGGTACCGGGCCAAATGTTGCGCGGGCTGCCGCCCGGCCTCTCGCGGTGTACGGAGACGGCCTCCGGGGCGATGATCGCGAGCGCCTCGGTACCCGCGGGCAGCGGCTCGGCGACGACGAGCCGCCCGCCGCCGTGCAGCGCCAGACCGCCGGCCGTCGCGATGCCGGGCCAGGCGTTGCGGCCGAGCATCCGGGCCACCCACGGAGAGCGGGGGTGGCGGGTGACCTCGGCGGGCGGGGCGTCCTGAAGGGCGCGGCCCTCGTCCAGTACAAGGACCCGGTCGGCCAGCGACACGGCTTCGACCGGGTCGTGGGTGACGATCAGGCAGACGCCGCCGAAGCTTTCCAGGTGGGTGCGCAGGGTGTGGCGTACCTGCGCACGCGTGGTCTGGTCGAGAGCGGCGAGCGGCTCGTCCAGGAGCAGCAGCCGGGGGCGGGCGGCGAGCGCGCGGGCGAGGGCCACGCGCTGGGCCTGGCCGCCGGAGACCTGGGCGGGCTTGCGGTGCGCCAGGTGGCCGACGCCGAGCCGGTCGAGCCACTGGAGCGCGGCACGGCGCGCCTCGGCGCGCGGCACGCCGTGGGCGCGCAGGCCGTACGCGGTGTTGGCGAGGGCCGTCAGATGCGGGAAGAGGGCGCCGTCCTGGGGGACCCAGGCGACGTGGCGGCGGTGCGGGGGGAGGTCGGTCACGTCGGTGTCGCCGAGGCGGAGGGCGGCACGGGAGCGCGGGGTCAGGCCGAGGAGGGCGCGCAGGAGGGTGGTCTTGCCCGCGCCGTTGGGGCCGACGACGGCGATGGTGGTGCCGGGTTCGGCGTCGAGGGTGAGGTGGTTGAAGCCGGTGACGTCGGCGTGGAGGGACCAAGTGGCCTGCGCGGCCGGGACTTCGGAGATCGCGGTGTCAGTGTCGGTGTCGGTGCCGGTCTCAGGCGGCTCCGTACGGCGGTCCTCATCCTCCGTACGATCCTCCGAGCCGTACTCGGGGCGCCGGCGGCCCACCGGACGTACGGACGCCCCTACGCTCCAGCGGCCCCGCAGCGCGATGAGCACCACCATGGCGATGGCCAGCAACAACAGCGAGACGGACGTCGCGGCCTCCGGCTGATCCTGGAGGAGCAGGTACACCTGAAGGGGCAGCGTCTGCGTCGTACCGGGCAGGTTCCCCGCGAAGGTGATCGTCGCGCCGAACTCACCGAGGGCCCGCGCCCAGGTGAGGGCGGCTCCGGCGATGAGCCCGGGAGCCACCATGGGCAGGGTGACGGTGCGGAACACCCGTACCGGCGAGGCTCCCAGGGACGCCGCGGTCTCCTCGTAACTCGGCCGGAGCCCGCCCAGCGCGCCTTCGAGGCTGATGACGAGGAACGGCATCGCGACAAAGGTGGCGGCGACGACGGCACCGGAGGTGTGGAAGGGCAGCGTGATGCCGAAGGTGCTCTCCAGCCAGGGCCCGAGAACCCCCCGGCGGCCGAAGGCGAGGAGCAGGGCCACGCCTCCGACGGTGGGCGGCAGCACCATCGGCAGCAGTACGAGGGAGCGCACGAGCGCCTTGCCGGGGAAGTCGACGCGGGCCAGCAGCCAGGCCAGCGGCACCCCGAGCAGCAGGGAGAGTCCGAGCGCCCAGAAGGAGACGAGCAGCGACAGCTTCAGCGCTTCGGTCACGCCGGGGGTGGTCAGATGCGTGGCCAGCTCGCTCCAGGACGTACGGGCGAGGATGCCGATCAGGGGCAGCAGCAGGAACGCGATGGCGAGCAGCGCGGGCACGGCGAGCACTACGGGCGTACGGGCGGTACGGGCGGTATGAGGGGTACGAGGGGTACGGAGGCGTCTCATGGGCGGGGGTCCTCTACGGCTGCTGGAAGCCCGCGTCCCGGAGGATCTTCTGCGCCTCCGGGGTGGAGAGCCACTTCACGAACGCGGCTGCGGCATCGGCGTGCCGGGATGTCTTCAGGGTCGCGGCGGGGTAGGAGGCGACGGCGTTCTGGTCGTCGGGGATCGCCACGGCGTCGACCTTGCCGGCCGCGCCGGCGGCATCGGTGGCGTAGACCAGCCCGGCGTCGGCCTCACCGAGTTCGACCTTGCTGAGGACGGCGCGGACGTTGGGCTCCTGGGAAACCGGCTTCACCTCGACGCCCTGGGCATCGAGGATCTGCCGGCTGTAGCGCCCGACCGGGACCTCGGGCGCGGCGAGCACGACCTTGAGCCTGCTGTCGGCGAGATGGCCAAGGGAGGCGATCTTCTCCGGGTTGCCCCGCTCGGCGGCGATGACCAGACGGTTCTTGGCGATGACGGTCGGGGTGCCGGTGTCGGACTTCAGTCCAGCCATGGTTTTTGTGTCGGCGGTGACCAGGGCGTCGGCGGGGGCGCCCTGCCTGACTTGCGCGGCGAGCTCCTGGGAGCCTGCGAAGGAGAAGGTCACGTCGGTGCCCGGGTGGGACTTCTCGTACGCGGCGCCCGCCGTCCCGAAGACATCGGTGAGCGAGGAGGCGGCGAGCACGGTCAGCTCAGCGCGCCCTGCTTCCCCGGAACCAGTACCGGAACCGCACCCGGCCAGCGCGACGGTGAGAGCCGCGCTCAGTGTGGCGACGGCGGTACGACGCCCATGAAAGGCGTACGGCATGAGCGAGCTCCTAGAGCGGTGTCAGGCGCGGTCGATGTGCACGCTGGTGGACTTCACCCGGGCGGTGGCCCGCATGCCGACCTCCAGCCCCAGTTCCTCGACGGCTTCCCGGGTCAGCAGAGAGACCAGCCGGTGCGGCCCCGCCTGGATCTCGACCTGCGCGGCGACGTCGCCGAGCTTGACCGCGGTGACGATGCCGGGAAAGGCGTTACGGGCGGAGGTGTACGGGACCTCCTGCTCGCCGCTGTCGCTCTGGGCGGCGACCTCGACGGAGAAGGCAGCCAGATCCCTGCCGTCGATGAGGCGTCGGCCGCTTTCGTCACGGTGGGTCGCGACCCGTCCGGCGTCCGCCCAGCGCCGTGCCGTGTCGGAGCTGACGCCCAGCAGACGCGCCGCCTGACCGATCGTATAGGACTGCATATGCGACACGTTAGGCGCTATTAACCAGCATTTACAAGCCGACTGCCGAAAACCCCTGGCACATGCGGACTCGCTGACTAGGTCGCGGCGGTATGCGGTGGCCTGCGGCTACTCCCGGCCGGGGTAGTCCGGGTCCTCGTGCGCTTCGGGGAGGGCCCGGTGCCCCTCGCTCCAGTGGTTGACCCACCCACACAGTGAGCAGGCGTACCGGCCGTCGATGCCGTGCACCTCGGTACCGCACTGCTGGCATTCGGTGCGCGTAATCTCCGAGCCGGTGCCCTCCGATGTGCCGGTCAGCTCAGGGGTCCATCTCGTCATGGCGGGACCCTATCGTCGGCCGAGGCATCGTCATCGTCGAGGCGCACTGAGCGGCCCCCGCAGCGTCCGCGAGCAGCGCCGTGAGACGCGCGGTCAGGGTCTCGTCCGGCTCCTCCCGGAACCGGCGGCGGCACTCCTCGGCCCGCTCGCGCCCCTCCCCCAGGCACCAGCCCCACCAGCGGTCGAACTCGGCGGGGCCGAGGGCACCGGCAGGTACGACGGCGGGCCACCGGCACGCCCGCGCCTGGGCCGTCACCTTCGCACCGCCCTCCACCGGGTCGACGGCGAGTGCCGGGACGCCCGCGCACAGGGCCAGCACCATGCCATGAAGCCGGTCGGTGACGACGAGGTCGAGGCGGGCCAGGGCGGCGTCGAGCTGTTCGGGGGTGGCGCACAGCCGCCAGTCATCAGGAGCCAGGCGGGTGTCGAGGGGCAGGCACGCACAGTCCTTGGTGCCCAGCCACCGGGTGACGGCGCCTGCGGCCTCGTCATGCCTGCGCCGTTCGCCGTACTCGCGCTGCCCGTGGGTCAGGACGACGCCGACGACGGGTGGCCGCCGTCCGCCGCGGAGGGCGGCGTGCCCGGCGGCGGCCAGGTCCTGTGCGACACGGTGGCCGGCTCCGTCGCGGGCGAGGACGTGGTGGAAGCCGGTGACGGCGGAGGCGGCGGGGTCGATGACGCTGGTGCCGACGGCGATCCGCAGGCAGTGGGCGAAGCACCGGTGCAGGGCCTCGATCTGCGGGCCGTGCAGGGGGCCACAGACGAATACCAGCTGCTCGTACCAGCGCGGGTCGACCTCCTCCAGGTGGAGGGCGTCCGGCCGGAAGCCCGGGCTCCAGGCGGTGTCGTACGGCAGTCCGGCCGCGTCGAGGGCGTGCTGTACGCGGCGCAGCGCCAGCTCGTCCCCGGCCGTCACCTCGCCGTCGCGAAAGCTGAACCAGCCACTCAGGAGGGTGCGACGCATGTCACACGGGTGGCCTCAACGGCCGGATTCACACTCCTCAAGGAGTTGTAATAAACTTTGTAGTACATTGATGGCATGAAGAGTTCCCGCGCCGGCGGTACGGAGAACATCTCCGTATCCATGCCATCAGAGCTCGTCGACGCACTGCGCTCCCGCACCGGAAAACGCGGCGTATCCGCCTACGTGACCGACGCGGTCCGCCATCAGATGGCCATGGACGGACTTGCTGAGATCGTCACGGCACACGAGGCCGAACACGGGCCTCTGACAGAGGAAGAGATCCAGACCGCTCATCGCGAGCTGTTCGGTGAACCGGATACGAGTGCGGCTGGGCAGAACACCGCGTGAAGGACCCGCTGGCTCGATCCATGATCCTGGACGCACAAGCGCTGTCGCTCCTGTCGCATGACGACCGGCGGATGATCGCCCGGATTGAAGCAGCACGGCGCGAACGTGTCCTCGCCAAGGTCTCCGTCCTCACCATCGTGGAAGCCGTCCATGGCAAGACCAGCACCGCGCGCCTGCATTGGGCGCTCTCGCGGCTGCAGGTCGAGGACGTCACTCAAGCCGACAGCATGAAAGCAGTGCGACTGCTGGAGGACGCCGGCGGCCTCCACGGCCACAAGTACGCCATCGACGCGTTGGTCGCCGCGATGGCACTCCGCTCGCCCGCCCCCGTGCTCGTCCTGACCTCCGACCGTGACGACTGGTCACGACTGTGCGGCGACCGGATCAAAATCAAAGAAGTCTGATGGTTCGTCAGTGAGGGGCGAGGATCCACGACCAGCGATGGGTGCCGGGCGCGACCAGATACGCAGGCAGAGTGTCGGGGCCGCAGGAGGCGGTGCCGAGCCCCCGGTGACGCCGTACCAGCCGGGCGCGGCGAGCGCCCCGCCGTGGTGGCGCACGGACAGGCCCGCCGCGAGTCCGGCGAAGCGCAGCCGGTCGGCGAGCGGCCAGCCGCCGAGGGTGGCGGCGACGAAGCTCGCGCCGAAGACGTCGCCGGCGCCGGTGGCGTCCAGGACGTCGGTGTCGAGGGCCGGGACCTTGGCGTATTCGCCAGTCGTCTGGTCCGTGGCGAGGGCGCCGTCACGGCCGCAGGTGACGACGGCGACCGGTACGAGCTCGGCGAGCCGGAGGAGCGCGGCGGCCGGGGTGTCCGTACGCGTGTAGGCCATGGCCTCGCCGTCGTTGGGCATGAAGGCGTGGCAGAGGGAGAGCTGGTCCAGGATGTCGGTGGACCACTGCTGGGTGGGGTCCCAGCCGACATCGGCGAAGATCCGGGTCCCGGCCGCCGCGGCTTTCGTGATCCACTCCTGCGGCGCGGCGCCGATGTGCACGATCGCGGACCGGGCGGCCGGCGCGCTGTGCATCAAGTCGTCCTGGGCGTATGGGGGTTCCTGGCCGTGGGTGACCAGGGAACGGTCGTGGCCCTGCGCCAGGGAGACGGTGACGGGTGTGTTCCAGCCCGGTGCCGTACGGGACAGCGACAGATCCACACCCTCCTGACCGGCGAGGATGCCGCGGCAGTACGTGCCGTAGAAGTCGTCACCGAACACCGTGGCCAGCGAGGTGCGCAGGCCGAAGCGGGCGGCGGCCACCGCGAGGTTGGCGATGCCGCCGGGGCCGCAGCCCATGCCCCTGGTCCAGATCTCCTCGCCGGGGGCGGGCGGTTTGCCGAGCCCGGTGAGGACGAGGTCGTAGAAGAGCAGCCCGGTCAGCAGGACGTCCGGCCGGGCACCGGGGGCCCGGTCCGAAAGCGCGGGTGGCTCGGTCACGAGCGCATCCTCTCGTCAACTACTCGTCAACTGTGTGCAAGGGCGTGCACAGGATCGTGACCGCACGTGCCACATTTGGCAATAGTTGAGCAGTGATGCTCATGGAAATGATTGAAATTGACGAGTAGTGTTCAGCGCATGCTGGCTGAACGGCGACATCAGATGATCCTGCGGGCCCTGCGATCCGGCGGCCCCGCGACCGTCGCGGACCTCTCCGAGCACTTGGGCGTCAGCGGCGCCACCGTGCGGCGCGACCTGGTGAAGCTGGAGGAGATGGGGCTTCTCTCCCGGGTCCACGGGGGCGCGGTGGTGGAGGAGGGCGACCAGCCCTTCGCCGAGGTCGCCGAGATGCGCGTATCGGAGAAGGACGCCATAGCCGCATGCGCGGCGGACATGGTCGAGGACGGCTCGTCGGTGCTGCTGGACATCGGCACCACCGCGTACCGCCTCGCCCGCCGACTGCACGGCCGCAGACTCACCGTGATCACCAGCAACCTCGTGGTGTACGAGGAACTGGCTGACGACACCGGCATCGAGCTGATCCTGCTCGGCGGTATGGTCCGCCGCGAATACCGCTCCCTGGTGGGCTTTCTCACCGAGGACAACCTCCGTCAGCTGCACGCCGACTGGCTCTTCATGGGCACCAGCGGGGTACGCCCCGGCGGCCAGGTCATGGACACCACGGTGGTCGAGGTGCCGGTCAAGCGGGCAATGATCGCCGCCGCCGAGAAGGTGGTGCTCCTCGCCGACTCCGGAAAGTTTCCCGGCACCGGCATGGCCAGGGTCTGCGGGCCCGAGGAACTCGACGCGGTCGTGACCAACGCCTCCTCGGACCCGGCCACCTGCGCCACGTTCGAGGAGGCCGGTGTCAAGGTGGTTCAGGCATGAAGCTGATTCAGGCAGTTCGGGCGAAGGCGGTTCAGGTATGCGGCTGACGATTCTCGGCGGCGGGGGCTTTAGGGTGCCGCTGGTGTACGGGGCCCTGCTCGGCGACCACGCCGAGGGCCGCGTCACCCATGTCACCCTCCACGATGTGGACGCCCGACGCCTCACGGCCGTCGCCCGGGTGCTGGCCGAGCAGGCCGCGGGGGTGCCGGACGCCCCGGAGGTCACTGCCACCACCGACCTCGACGAGGCACTGCGCGGCGCCGACTTCGTCTTCTCGGCGATCCGCGTCGGCGGCCTCGAAGGCCGCGCGGCCGATGAGCGCGTGGCCCTGGCCCAGGGCGTGCTGGGCCAGGAGACGGTCGGCGCGGGCGGCATCGCGTACGGACTGCGCACGGTCCCCGTCGCCGTCGACATCGCGCGGCGCGTCGCCCGGCTCGCGCCGGACGCCTGGGTCATCAACTTCACCAACCCGGCCGGCCTGGTCACCGAGGCCATGTCCCGCCACCTCGGCGACCGCGCCATCGGCATCTGCGACTCGCCGGTGGGCCTCGGCCGCCGTATCGCGCGCACGCTGGGCGCCGACCCGGACAAGGCGTGGATCGACTACGTAGGCCTCAACCATCTCGGCTGGGTGCGCGGCCTGCACATCGCCGGCCGCGACGAGCTGCCCCGCCTGCTGGCCGAGCCCGACCTGCTCGGTTCCTTCGAGGAGGGCAAGCTCTTCGGCGCCGACTGGCTGCGCTCGCTTGGCATGATCCCCAACGAGTATCTGCACTACTACTACTTCAACCGGGAAGCCGTCAGCGCCTATCAGCACGCCCGGAAGACCCGCGGCGCCTTCCTCCGCGACCAGCAGGCGCGTTTCTACGAGGAGATGGAGCGGGCCGACGCCCCTCCCCTGGAGACCTGGAACCGCACCCTCGCCGAGCGCGAGGCCACCTACATGGCACACAACCGGGAGGCGGCGGGCGTCGGCGGGCGCGACGCCTGCGACCTGGAGTCCGGCGGCTACGAGAAGGTCGCCCTCGCCCTGATGCGGGCCATCGCCCGGAACGAACGCACCACGCTCATCCTCAACGTCCGCAACCGCACCACCCTGTCCGCCCTGGACGAGGACGCCGTCATCGAGGTGCCCTGCTTTGTCGACGCCAACGGCGCCCACCCCTTCTCCGTGGCACCGCTGCCGGACCATGCCACCGGCCTCGTGTGCGGCGTGAAGGCCGTCGAGCGCGAGGTCATGGCGGCGGCCGAGAGCGGGTCGCGGGCCACCGCGGTCAAGGCCTTCGCCCTGCACCCCCTCGTCGACTCCGTGTCCGTCGCCCGCCGTCTGCTGGACGGCTATCTGAACGAGCACCCCGGCCTCGCCTACCTGAACCGGAAGTAGGAGCCCCGTCATGCACGACGAACGCCGTCGCATCGAGGAACGCGTCGAGCGCGTCCTCGAACAGCGCATTCAGCCCGCCGTCCACTCCACTTCCGTGCCCTTCCAGGTCGAGGCGTGGGAGGTGCCGGACGAGCCGGTGCCGTTCGCCGAGGCGCGGTCCGCCGCGTACGAGCCTTTCGCGATGGGCACCCCGTGGGGCCCACCGTGGGGCACCACCTGGTTCAGGGTCCGGGGCGAAGTCCCGGCCGAGTGGGCGGGGGCGCGCGTCGAGGCCGTCTTCGACCTCGGATTCGTGGGCGACTGGCCGGGCAATCAGGCCGAGGCGCTGGTCCACACCCCGGACGGCAGCCCGCTCAAGGCGGTGAACCCGCAGAACCAGTACGTTCCCGTCGCCAACCCCGCAACCGGCGGCGAGCGCGTCGACTTCTTCGTCGAGGCTGCCTCCAATCCGGACATCCTGGCCCACGGCTTCCGCCCGACCCCGCTCGGCGACAGGACGACGGCGGGCAAGGCGCCCCTCTACACCTTCGCCCGCGCCGATCTCGCCGTACTGGACGAGGAGGTGTGGCACCTCTCCCTCGATCTGCAAGTGCTGCGCGAGCTGATGCTGGAACTCGACGGACACGACCCGCGGCGCCACGAGATCACGCACGCTCTGGACCGCGCCATGGACACGCTGGACCTGGACGACATCCCGGGGACAGCCGCGGACGTACGGGATTCGCTGAAGGGGGTCCTTCAGCGGCGGGCGCACGACAGCGCCCACACCCTGTCCGCCGTGGGACACGCTCACATCGACAGCGCGTGGCTGTGGCCGATCCGCGAGACAAAGCGGAAGACGGCCCGCACCTTCTCGAATGTGACGGCACTGGCGGCGGAGTACCCGGAGTTCATCTTCGCGTGCTCGCAGGCGCAGCAGTACGCGTGGGTCCGCGACAACTATCCGCGCGTCTGGACCCGTATCCAGGAGGCCGTCAGGAACGGTCAGTGGGCGCCTGTCGGTGGCATGTGGGTGGAGGCGGACGGCAACCTGCCGGGCGGGGAGGCGCTCGCGCGCCAGCTGGTCCACGGCAAGCGGTTCTTCCTGGACGAGTTCGGCATCGAGACCAAGGGGGTGTGGCTGCCGGACTCCTTCGGCTACAACGCCTGCTACCCGCAGCTGGCCAAGCTCGCGGGCAACGAATGGTTTCTCACCCAGAAGCTGTCCTGGAACCAGACCAACAAGCTGCCCCACCACACCTTCTGGTGGGAGGGCATCGACGGCACCCGCATCTTCACCCACTTCCCGCCGGTCGACACGTACAACGCCGAGTTCTCCGGCAAGGAGATGGCGCACGCGGTGCGCAACTACCAGGACAAGGGGCGCGGCACCCG
>NZ_JBIUBL010000034.1:0-88267 GCF_044548015.1 Streptomyces sp. NPDC052236
CTGGCTTCTCCCCCGTGGCTTCGCACGGGAGGTGCCCCCAGGGGACCCCCACCGGACGAAGTCCAGGGGGAGGGACTTCTCAAACACGCCCTAGGGGCAGGCGCGCTTGGCGCCGCCCTCAGCGGTGGCACGGGCGGTGGTGGCGAGCTCGGTGAAGGAGCTCGCCATGGCCTCGATGACGTCGGGCCGGAGCTTGTAGTACGTGAAACGCCCGCACGGCTCCGTCTCCACCACCCCGGCCTCGCGCAGCACGCGCAGGTGGTTGGAGAGGTTGGTCTGCTTGGCGCCGGTCTCCTCGACCAGGTGCGTGGTACAGAGCGTCTCGTGGGCGAGCAGGGTCACGATCTGGAGCCTGAGCGGATCGGCCAGTACCCGGATCAGTTCAGTGTCGACTGACGTCATCATGGGCTGATACTGTCACATCAGTGGCTGCTGACACCATCGGGTGCTGATGTCACTTGCGCCTGATTTCGTCGTGAGACAAGAGAGACCGCCTGATGTCCGAGAAGCCCTCTGTGCTCTTCGTCTGTGTCCACAACGCCGGCCGTTCCCAGATGGCCGCCGCCTGGCTGACCCACCTGGCCGGAGACCGCGTCGAGGTCCGCTCCGCCGGCTCCAACCCCGGTGACGCGGTGAACCCCGCCGCCGTCGAGGCCATGCGCGAGGTCGGCATCGACATCTCCGCCGAGACCCCGAAGATGCTCACGGTCGACGCCGTCAAGGAGTCCGACGTCTGCATCACGATGGGCTGCGGCGACACCTGCCCGGTCTTCCCCGGCAAGCGGTACCTGGACTGGACACTGGAGGACCCGGCCGGTCAGGGCGTCGAGTCCGTACGGCCCATCCGCGACGAGATCAAGAGGCTCGTGGAGGGCCTGATCGAAGAGATCGCCCCGGAGAAGACCGCGTGAGCGTGCCCGCGCCCAACTGAGGCCTCTGCTGTTCGGCAGCAACATCTTCGTCGGCGGCTCGCTCACCACTCCTGGTGCGCCACCTGCGACGGGTTCTTCTTCCGCGACCGCGACATCGTGGTCGTCGGCGGCGGCGACACCGCCATCGAGGAGGCCGCCTTCCTCACCCGCTTCGCCCGTACAGTCACCGTCGTCCACCGCCGCTCCACCCTGTGCGCCTCGCACGTCATGCAGAACCGCGCCCTTTCCGACGACAAGATCTCCTTCGCCTTCGACGGCGAGACCGCGGAGCCGGGCAAGACCCCGGTCACCGTCTGCCCCGCCTACAGCGGTCAGTGGCTGCGGGGGGCGTACATGATGACGGCCATTCCGGCCAGGCACACCAGAGCGCCGATGACGTCGAAACGGTCCGGGCGGTAGCCGTCGGCGACCATGCCCCAAGCGATCGAACCGGCGACGAAGATTCCGCCGTACGCGGCCAGGACGCGCCCGAAGTCGGCAGAGGGCTGGAAGGTGGCGACGAAGCCGTACAGGCCCAGTGCGATGACGCCCGCGCCGATCCAGATCCAGCCCTTGTGCTCCCTGATGCCCTGCCACACCAGCCATGCGCCGCCGATCTCGAACACGGCGGCGATGGCGAACAGGGCGATGGAGCGCAGGACGGTCACGATCAATCAGCCTAGTGGCGGCCCGTGCCGGTGACCTGAAGCGGGTCGGCCGTCGCCTCGCAGCCGCAGCCGCAGCCGCAGCCGCAGGAGGTACGGCGGCGGGAAACCCACCAGGTCGCACCGGCAAGTGCGGCCGGCGTGAGCGCGGCGGCGGGCAGCAGGCAGCACGCCACGCAGGCTCCGACAACATGAAGGAGAAGCCCCGCTGGTTCCTGACCCAGGACCAGGTGCCGATGTTCGTCAACGAGCACGTGAAGGACCTCCGCTTCCTGGACGCCGCCACGGCGGCCTCCACCCAGACCCCGGCGGTCACCAGCGCCGGCGAGGCCACGGCCACCGCGCGCCAGATCTTCAACCACCCCGTCACCGCGACCGCGCTGCCGACGTCGTTCGGCGCCGTCGGGCTGCCGAAGGGCCTTGAGGTCGACACGAAGACGGGGCAGATCTCCGGAACGTGCGCTGTGGGCGGACAGATAGCCCTGCTCGCGACCCTGGGCCGTGGTGTTCTCCGGTCTGCCCCCGAGGAAGAGGACACGCCGGTGGCCCTGGGCGAGCAGGTGGGAGCAGAGTGTGTGTGCCCCGCTCTCGTTGTCGTACTCGATGACCGTCACCGGCGTACCGGGAGCAAGCGGTGGCCGCCCGCACAGCACGAGCCGCGATCCGGCGGACGCCAGGGAGTCGGCGATACGGACGAGGCTCTCGCGGTACTCGGCGGTGTCCGTGCCGCCACCCACCAGAATCACGGCGGCGGCACGCTGGGCACGCATCATCTCGATGAACGCCAGCTGGTGTTCGGCGTCCCCTTCCGTGCTGCACACGAGGCACAGGTGACCGAGCCGGGTCGCCTCGCGCTCGACGCCGTGCGCCATGTGCGTGAAGGACGGGCCGGTGATGTCGTCGAGGACGAACGCGAGCGTCGGCGTACCGACACCCGCGACCGCCTTGGCGCGGGCGTCGGCGACATAGTCCAGTTCGCGCACGGCCCGCATCACCCGCGTCCGTGTCGACGTGCTCACCGAATACTCGCCGCCGAGCACACGCGACACGGTCGACGCGGATACCCCCGCCCGGGCCGCCACGTCCCGGATCGTGCTCCGGCCACCGATGTCACCGCTGGTCTCCCTCGTCATGGTTCGCCCCTTTTATCCACCCCGGCCGCGACTCGTCCGCCGCCCGGAAGTGCCCACTCCTCGGGAAGCGCGGCAACGTGTGCGGCAACCGGTTCCCAAGCCGGAGGCTAGCAGCGCAAAACGGCCTGTGGGGCGGCGAAGCCGCCCCACAGGCCGCTGTTCACGGGCCGGCCCTAGGCCGTACCTCAACGGTTTTTCATCGTTGGGCCGCAGGAAGGGACCGTGTGTGCGTCAGGCGCGCGCGGACTGCGCGTAGGCCAGTTGTGCCAGGACGACCGATCAGGGCGCTGAACTCGTCCGCGCGGATCGTGATCCCGGTCGCGTCCGCCTCGGTCGCCGCAGCGAAAGGGCGACCGGCCGGGCCGCCCTAGCGTACGGCGAAGATGTGCGGGCCGGGCGGTTCGGGGTCGCCGTCCTGAGCGACGTACGGCATTCCGGCGAGCAGATACGGCGCCGAAGCCAGGCGTTCCACGGCGACAGTGAGCCACAGGCTCGTGCCGTCGGTGACGTGTTTGGCGGCCAGGCCGTCGGCCCGGGCCTCGCGGACTCTTACCGCACCCATCGAACGGCTCAGCAGCCGGCCGTCGGCGACCGGGCCGAAACCGTGCAGACCGTACGCCCGGTGAAGTAGCGAAGGCAGAGGACCGCTTCGAAGGCGGAGTGCTGCTCGCCGTAGCGGGGCGGCGTACCGCCTCGGGCAGCCGTGGATCCCGCCGCGCCTGCGCGGTTTCACCGTCGCGCCCGGTGGCACGGCCGCACTGGACTCCACCGTGACCACGGCCATGGACACGGCTCCCGCCGGTCAGTGGTGGGCCCTGGCCAAGGTCGTGTCCTTCGGCCACGTCTCCTGTACGGACGCGATCCCCCTCACCGCGGATCACCTCACACGTCCGCGCGGGACTTGATCAGATGACCGCACCCGAGACCCCGGCGCACGGTGCGGTGCTGGCCCGCACCATCAGCCGGGTGGGCAACTGGGTACGGACGGCCTCCAGCGGCTCCCCGTACATCATGCTCACGAGCATGCGCATGCCTCCGGCGGCCATCTCGGCAATCGGCTGCCTGACCGTGGTCAGTCCGGGAGAGGTCCAGCGGGCCCCGGGGATGTCGCCGAACCCGACCACGCTGAGCTCCTGCGGAATCCGCAGTCCACTCGCGGCCGCTCCACGCAGGACAGCCATGGCCATCTCGTCGGAGCAGGCGAAGATCGCGGTGGGAGGCCCCGGCAGATCCAGCAGCTGGCGCGTCAGCTGCTGGGCGCGCGCCGCGTCAACGTCCGCGAACCGCACGTAGGCGGGGCGGATCCGCACCCCGGCGGTGGCGAGCGCCGACCGGTAGCCGTCGATCCGGGCACCACCGCACAGGGTGTGGCGGTGGCCGCCGATCACCGCGATCCGCCGGTGGCCAAGGGCCAGCAGGTGCTCGGTGGCGCTCCGGCCCCCGGCAAGGTTGGCGGCGCTCACCGCCGGCGCGCCGTCCGGCGGCTCCACGACCGGGTCGACCACCACGTACGGGATCTCGTGCCGCGCCAGCCAGAGGTACTGGGTGGCGGTGAGTTCGGCGAGAGCGAACAGCACTCCGGCGGTGGCCCGGGCGCGAGCCCGCTCCAGCCATCCGTCGGGTGGCCGCCCGTCCCCGTCGAGCCGGCCGGATACGACAATGCCCAGCCCTCTCTCCGCCGCCACCGCCTCGGCACCGCGCAGCACCTTGCCGGCCCAGGGGCTGTCGAGGCTGTGCACCACCACATCGACCAGTTGGGGCGTCGTCGCCGGGGCGGCACGCGGTGGACGTACGTAGCCCGTGCGCCGCATGGCCTCCTCCACCCGGACGCGGGTGGCAGGTGCGACGTTCTCCCGCCTGTTGACCACTCTGAAGGCCGTCGGCACGGAGACCCCTGCCACCCTGGCTATCTGAGCGAGCGTCGGCAACGGGGAGGCGGTTCGCGGCATGCGCGTAGCGTTCCCTTCAGCGGTGTGGGGACAGCGGCTATTTGAGGGCGCCGAGCGTGACACCGGATTTCCAGTAGCGCTGCATGGCGATCATGAAGATGGCGAGCGGGATGACGGAGAGCAGAGCCCCGGTGAGAACCAGAGCGGTGAGGTCGACCTCGGCGCTGGTACGCATCGCGTTCCACGCGTACAGGCCGACGCTGAGCGTCCACTTGTCCTCGCCCTGCAGCATGGTCAGCGGCAGGAAGAAGCCGTTCCAGCTGTGAACGAAGGCCAGGAGGAAGACGGTGGCCGCTCCGGTGGTCATCAGACGCATCACGATGGTGAAGAAGATGCGCACTTCACCGGCGCCGTCGATGCGGGCGGCCTCCAACAGTTCCTCGGGGACCGCCCCGTCGATGTAGATCTTGGCGAGATAGACGGAGAACGGGCTGATGACGGTGGGGATGAGCACCGCCCAGGCGGTGTCGACCAGACCGATCTTCGTGAACAGCAGATACATCGGCAGGGTCAGCAGAGCGCCCGGAAGCAGGAAGGAACCCACGACGAGCGCCATGCCGAAGCGGCGGCCGGGAAAGTCGAAGCGGGACAGGCTTGTAGAAGACGAACGAGGCGATGCCCGCGACCACGGCAAGCAGTACGGACAGGGCGGCGGCGTAGTTGTAGTCGTTGCTGTCGAAGGCCTGGTTGTAGATCATCAGAATCGGGGTGTAGTCCTTGGTGACCGTCTCCGGCGCGGCCTGCCGGAACAGCAGGGGCTCGTTGAAGATCTGCAGGGTGCCGATGATGGAGAGCATCCCGGTGAAGATCAGCGCACCGCGCACATAGGGCACCTTGATGGAGCGGGCGATACGGAGCTCGGATGCCCCGTCCACGCGGGCGGCGTCGAAGATCTCACGCGGGACGGCCTGCAGGGCGCCGTAGACGATGAGCATGTTGAAGCCCATCTGGGACCAGGTCAGCAGATTGCCGATGGAGAGCCAGAGCATGCTGGAGGAGAAGAAGTTCACCTCGATGCCGAAGGCCCCGACCATGTCGCGCAGGGGTCCCAGGCGCGGGCTGTAGAGGTACAGCCACATCAGCACCGCGACCACCCCGGGGATCATGTACGGCACCAGGAAGGCGAGTCGGAAGCGATTCGCGGTGCGGCGGGCGATGCTGTCGAGCAGCAGGGCCATCGCCACGGAGCAGGCGAGCATCACCGGTACCTGGACGCAGGCGAAGATGATGACGCGCAGCACCCCTGCCCAGAACGCCTCGTCGGCGAGTCCACGGGTGAAGTTGTCAAGACCGGCGAACTCGACCGTCTGGCCGCCGATGCCCAGACCGGAGTTACGGGTGCGGAAGAGGCTTTCCCACAGGGCGTAGCCCAGCGGCAGGATGAAGGTGAGGACGAACCCGAGGAAGAAAGGCGGCGAAGCCGATGCCCTTCAGGCCACGCAGGGTGGCGGCGTGGGGTGCCCCCTGCTCGCCGGGTTTGGGGAGGAACCCCGAGCCTGTGGAAGCGCGGAGGCCGCCGCTGGTGGTGGTCACGATGCCGGACCCACTTCTCGTCTGAACCTGGATGGGTGTCGTCGAGCCTTCTCCAGGGGCCTCGCTGGTCGGGGAGCCACCGAGGGGGTCCTGGAAAGCGGTAGTAATCGATTGCGGAGGAAAGTATGACGACGGCCGCAGCCACGCAAGGGTTCGGCACCCAATTGTTTCCGCAGATTCTCCCCCAGGATGACGAGATCACCGAGCCCACCAGCACATTCCCCCACAATCACTACTGTGTGCACTCAAGTAAATACATAGAGCCATGATCGCCTCTCCCGTTGACCACCAGTCAGGGCCGGTCTAGCTTTAGTACTCGATTACTACGACCATCACCCAGCCTGTCCCAACCTCACTTCGGGACCGAGGCGCAGGAGACACATGCATGACCGTCCGGCGGCTCTGTTCGCCATGAACCCCGAGAACCTGCCTCTGCTGTTCCCGCCGCCCGTGCTGGACCGGATCGTCCAACTGGTCCGCATCGATACGGAGATGGTTGTCCAGGACTTCACCCGTCCTGCCGCGGCCGTGGCCCTCGCCGAGGCGGAGTTCCTGATCACCGGTTGGGGTTGTCCCCGCCTCGACGAGAGCGTGCTCGATGCCGCACCCAGGCTGCGCGCCGTCCTGCACGCCGCGGGCAGCATCCGGGGTCTGGTCACCGAGGCATGCTGGGAGCGCGGACTGATCGTCTCCAGTGCGGTACATGCCAACGCCCTGCCGGTCGCGGAGTACACCCTCGCGGTGATCCTTCTCGCCGGGAAGGACGTCTTCGCCCTGCGAGAGCGCTACCAGCGCGAGCCCGTCTACCCCCCTGTCCTCGACCTGATCAACCAGGGCAACAACGGCCGCAGGATCGGCATCATCGGCGCGTCCCGCGTGGGCCGCCGGGTGCTCGAACTGCTGCGCCCCTTCGATCTGCGGGTCTCGCTGCACGATCCGTACGTCGACGAGGCGGAGGCCGCCGCGCTCGGCGCCCGGCTGCTGCCGCTGGACGAGCTGCTGCGCACCAGCCAGATCGTCAGTCTGCACGCACCCGAGATCCCCGCCACCTACCGGATGCTGGACCGTGAGCGGCTCGCCCTGATCCCGGACGGCGCGGTCCTCATCAACACCTCACGCGGCTCGCTGATCGACCCCGTCGCGCTCACCGAGGAGCTGATCTCCGGGCGTATCGGCGCGGTACTCGACGTCACCGAGCCGGAACCGCTGCCCGGAGACTCCCCGCTGCACCACCTGTCCAATGTCTTCCTCACCCCGCACATCGCGGGCTCGGTCGGCAACGAGCTGGCGCGGCTGGGAGGAACCGTGGTGGCGGAGCTCGAACATCTCACAGCCGGCCGGCCGCCCAGCCACCAGGTCCGGCGCACCGACCTCACACACGTGGCCTGAGCCGACCCCGCGCCCCGCGCGTGCCAACGGCTCCCCTCGGACGAGTCCGCCAAGACCTCACCAACTACCGGCCCGGCGTCGGATACTTACGGTGGTTACATACCGCGGTTACTCACCGCGGTGGACGTCATCAGGACGCCTCACGGGACACCTCACAGACGGGAGAGCAGCGCGATGAAAAGGCCCGCCGCAGGCAGCGCGGACGACGGGAACAAGCGGGCCACGGTCAAAGAAGTCGCGGCCAGGGCCGGGGTGTCCACGGCCACCGTCTCCCGGGTCCTCGGCGGTACGTACCCGGTTGCCGCCGCCACCCGCATCAGGGTCCAGCGGGCCGCGCAGGAACTCGACTATGTGCTGAACGCCGGCGCCCGGGGCCTGCGCAGCACGAACAGCAACACGGTCGCCTTCGTCGTCAGCGACGTCAAAGGACCGTTCTTCTCACTCATCGCCGACGGTGTGGAGCAGCAGGCCACCGCGGAGGGCCGGCTGTGCCTGGTGTGCACCACCCACAACGACCCGGACCGCGAACTCGCGGTCATCAACCTCATGCGGGAGCAGCGGGTCGAGGCGGTGATCCTGGTCGGCGGCGCCATACAGACCCCGGAGTACACCGAGCGCATGGTAAAGCTCGCCCACGCGCTGGACGGCGAGGGCTCCCGGCTGGTGCTCTGCGGCCGTCCCTCGCTCGGCCCGGACATCCCCGAGACCGTCGTGGAGTACGACAACGAGGGCGGCGCCTTCGCCATGACCAGCTATCTGCTCTCACTCGGCCATGAACGGATCGCGCTGCTCGGCGTCGGGGACCACTCCACCGCCGTGGAGCGGATCAAGGGCTACCACCGGGCGCTGGACGGCCGGGGCCTGACCTTCCGTCCAGAACTCGTCGTCCCGGGCTTCCACACCCGGGAGTACGGCTATCAGGCCACCCGCGATCTCCTGGAGAGCGGGCAGGACTTCACGGCCGTATTCGCCATCACCGACATGATCGCGGCCGGAGCGCTCAAGGCACTGCGCGAAGCCGGGGTCCGGGTCCCGCAGGACGTCTCGGTCGTCGGCTACGACGACATCCCCCTCAGCCTGGACCTCACCCCCGAACTGACCACGGTGCACGTTCCGCACGAGGAACTGGGCCGCGCCGCCGTACGCCTCGCCCTCAACAGGAACCAGCACCCCGTCCAGCACCTGAAGATGGGCGTCCATGTGGCCGTCCGGGAGTCCTCGGGGCCGGTGAGTTCCTGGCGCGCGGGGACGGCGCGGTAGAACGCGGTAGAAGCCGACTCGTCCGTGCGGCGCGTGCTGATTTCGGAGAGACACAGGCGCGAACCGGGGCCGACAGGGAGGAGGAGCGGTGATCCCCCGGCGCGTCGCGATCACAAAGCTGAGACTGGGGGCTGAGTTGGCCCGCAGGGTAGCGAGCGCCCTTGTCACGTGCGGGGTGTCTGCCGTCCCGGCCTGTGTGGTCACACAGTTGCACCCTGGACGATCTCATGTGTCGGCGTGCGAGGCCATGGACGCGGGCCTAGCCTGAGGGAGGAGTTTTGTCCTCGTCTGGCAGGAGGACTGCCATGAGGTACTCACAGCTTCGTTGGCGCAGGCTCTGCGTGGGTGTGGCCGCGGCCGGGACACTGGCCGTACCGGCGACCGCGGGAGCCACGTACGGGGTGACGGCCCCGGATCCGCCTCTCTTCGCCGCAGCCACCACCGCGGCCACCACCGCGGCCACCACCGCCCCCTCGCCCCCGCCCTCGCCCTCCGGCTTCCCAGAGCTCAGCCCCGCCGTCACCAAGCGCCTGGACGCCGCGATCCAGCAGGTCATGCGCGAGGCCGAAGTGCCCGGTGTCATCGTCGGACTGTCGGCGCCGGGCAAGGGAAACTACGTCCGGGCCTTCGGAGTCGCCGACAAGGCCACCCGTACCCCGATGGATCCCGGCCTCTACATGCGGATCGGCAGCGAAACCAAGACCTTCACCGTCACCGCCCTGCTCGAACTCGTCGACCAGGGCAAGGTGGGGCTGGACGACCCGATCGCGAAGTACGTCGACGGCGTCCCCAACGGAAACCGGATCACCCTGCGTGAACTGGCGGGCATGAGAAGCGGGCTCTTCAACTACTCCATGGACGAGGACTTCTTCAAGGCCCTGACGTCGGATCCCGATCGGCCCTTCACGCCACAGGAGTTGCTCGACTTCGCCTTCAAGCATCCGGTGAACTTCCAGCCCGGTGAGAAGTTCGAGTACTGCAACACCAATCTGATCCTGCTGGGTCTCGTCGTGGAGAAGGCCGGCGGCGCTCCGCTGCACGAGTTCATCCAGAAGAACGTCGTGGAGCCGGCGGGCCTGCGCCACACCCTCTTCCCGACCGGCGCCGAGTTCCCGAACCCCCACGCCCACGGCTATACCGCCCAGACCGCCTCAGGAAAGACCGAGGACTCCACGGACTGGAATCCCTCCTGGGGCTGGGCCGCCGGGGCCATGATCTCCGACCTGCAGGATCTGCGCACCTGGGCGCGTGTGGTCGCCACCGGCACGCTGCTGACCCCCAAGACGCAGGCAGAGCGCCTCAAGACCGGCCCGAGCGGTATCCCGGGCGCCGGATACGGTCTGGGCATCTTCAACGTCCAGGGCTGGATCGGCCACAACGGCTCCCTGCCCGGCTACGAATCCCTGACGGTCTACCTCCCCGAGGCGCGGGCGACGCTGGTCGTGCTCCTCAACACGGACATCCGGCAGGACAAGGTGGAGCCGAGCACGCTCATCGGCCAGGCGATCACGCGGATCGTCACCCCCGACCATGTGTTCAACCTGCCGGTCCAGAATGCTCCCCCCACGACGCAGCCACCCTGAGACCAGCAGCGGCATCGTGGGCATGATGGACTACCTGCCCTACCCGCCGGTCGAGGCGGACCGCATCGATCCGTTGGACAGCGAGCGCGCCGTCCTCAGCGACGGCAACGTGGTGCGGGAATGGCCGGTGCCCCACCGCGCACCGCACGTCGATCCGCCGCAGGCGCCGGCGGGCACCGCGTCGTCCCATGACACATGGCTGCGCAGCGTGTGCGGGTATCTGGTCATGACCCCATCTGCGCCGGAGAGGAAGCCCAAGAACGAAGGCCGGGCGGCACTCTGGTGCGTCTACGAGGCCGAGAACTGGCACTGAGCTCGCGAGCTCGCCGGGTGGCAGGGGCGTCGACACCTGCGGCTGCGAACAGCTCCTGGCCGGTCGGCGGCGCTGAAGCGTCGCTGACCAGGAGACGGCCTTGCGGTCCGGTGGCCGCCAGTTTGGCCTGCGTTTCGAGGTCTCTTTCCATCCGGAGTCCTCGCTGGTCAACGTGGCTAACGCCCGGGACCGCCTGGTCCCAGCCGGCTCCGAGATCCCGGAGCAGCCGATCGCGTCAGACTTCCGGACGCCCGTTCGTCGTGCGCCCGAGATAGGTGACCGGGCCGGGGTCCGGGACCTCGATCTCGTGGAAGCCCAGACGGTCGTAGAAGGCCCTGGCCGAAACATTGGCCGTCACCATGGCCAGGTGCACGCTCGGCACCCCCCTGTCCTGCAGGGCCTGCAGGAACGTCCGCATCAGCGCACGCCCGTGGCCGCGGCCCTGCCACGCGGGGAGCAGGTCGATGTGCAGATGGGCCGGATACGCGGCGAGTTCCGGGACGACCATACGCTCGGGGTCGTGCAGCAGCTGGATCATCCCCTCGTCCGGAGTGCCGGGCGGCCCGCTGGGCGCCGGATAGCGGTCCGCCGCCAGAGGCAGCCACTTCGAGCGGAAGTCCTCGGCAAAGCGGGGAGTGTCCGCGGTGCCGAGGATGTAACCGGCCGCCTGCCCCTGCCCGTCGTCCAGCACAAAAGCCAGCTCCGGCTCCAGATGAACGTACGGAACCGCGAAGATCGCCGGAAAGATCTCAGGGTCCGCATAGACGGGCCGGCTGTCCCCGCCGTTGTGCGCGGTGCGGATGCAGATGTCCGCAAGGGCATCCCGGTCCTGGGAGCGGTACGGACGTATGGCGGAATTCGGAGTCACCGCAGCATCCTGCACAATGGGGAGCGCACCCACAACCCTGCACGTCAAAGGCGGTTCTGCACCCAGTACGCGGCGGTGCTGACCGCGCCGGTGCCCAGGCCCCAACAGGCCCCGCGCAGCACGAGGCCGAGCGCGGCCCGGTGCCGCTGACGGCCCCACCGCAGGAGGCGGTGAAGGAGCGCGGAGTTCTTGCGCTCGGCGCGGCGAGCAGGGTTGTCGTACATGGCAGATGTTCCTTTCTCCGAGGTGCGTCGTGTCGTGCTCGGGTCTTTGCTCAAGGCTGGATCATGTGGGGCCCCCGGAGAATGTGAGGGAGTCCGTCCCGTTGCCTTCGGGCTGGACGATCCACCTGGGCGAAGGCCGACGTCGTCGGTGAGGACAGCGCCGGCCTTCGCCGGCTCACCGGGCCAGGAGCCCTTCGGGCAGCTGATCGGACGTCATGAACTCACGTAGTTCGCTGTCCCACGGGGCCTGGTGGGTGATTTTCCTGGTGTGGGAACGGGCACGGACCGGCCGCGGCAGGTGCCGTTCGGTGTAGCCGAGCATGCGGGCGAAGGTCCGCCACAGCCGGGCGTCGGGCAAGGATCCCGCGGCGGCGTGATGGGCTGCGAGCAGGTGGGCGGCGAGTGCGTCGTCGGCTCCGGCCGCGAAACCCCACCAGTACAGGGCGGCCTCGTGACGGTCGATGATGTACAGCAAGCACCCGAACGTGCGGGCGCCCCTCTCGTCGTAGTCGCTGTCGAAGGCCGGCAGCGTACGCACGTCGTCGGAGCGCAGCACGTCCTCGCACAGACGCCGGACATGGTCGCGTACGGCCGCGGGGTGAGCCGCGGGATCGGGTACGACGATGGGTGTGGGGCGTCTGCGCAGGGATCTGCGGATACGTGGACGGGTGAACCGCTGGTTCTGAGCGCTGAAGGAAGGCGGCGGTGCCGCCGGGCCGTCGGGCGCGTCCTCCGGATCGGCAGTCTCCGGATCGGAGGCACTGCTCCTCACCCTGGGAGGACGGGCAGCGTCCTGGGTGATGCGGACGGCGAGGCGGCGCATGAAGTCACTCGTATCGTGGGTGCCGAGCATGTCGTGCAGGACCTGCGCTTCGGCGCGCAGAGTCTCTTCGAGCATCAGGAATCCCCTTTCCCCGGTTCGGGGGTCTCCATGAGAGCGTGCAGTTTCTTGCGTCCGAGATGAATGTTGCCTTTGACAGCGCCTTTCGTGATGTTGAGGTATGCGGCGATCTCATCGATGTCCTTGTCCGCGAGATAGCGCAGCTGGACGCACTGGGCCTGCAGCGGCGCACTCTCCTCCAGGCTGGCCAGAGCACGGTCGAGCGGGTCGTAGCCGCGCAACATGAGTAGGTCATCGACGGTGGGCTTGTCGGCGTACGTCGTGTAGGCCGGGCCCGGCACGGGCACTTCACGGTCGGCGTGGCGGGCCCGGCGCCGGTAGAAATCGGTGATCGCCGCGCTGAGGATGGTGTAGGCGAGGGCGATGGGTTTGGGATGGGCCTTGATACGCGGCCACTTGCGGTACATCTGGATGCCTGCGTCCATGAGGGCTTCGTCGGCGTCATGGAGATTGCGCAGCCGCCCCGCCGCGATGCGCAAGAACGCATCCTTGTGCATCACGAAGAACGCCTCGAACTCCAGAGGCAGTTCGGTCGACTCGGCCGGCTGCGCCACGTCGTGCTCCTGCTCGGACGAATCGGTCACCGTGCCCCCTCAGCCAGGGGGCAGGCGGGCGGCGATGCCTGGCGCAGCCCGTGAAGAACTGGCCCGGCGGTCTGCTGCGAGTAGCGCGGCACGGCGTGCGGAGCCGAGCGGCGCTCCGCGCCGACCGGCGGGGTGATGCGGTTGGTACAGCGCGCGGTGGGACCGAAGCCCGCTTCGGTCATCCGGTAGACGCCGGGGAACACCGGCGCGTACCAGGCCCTGTGGAGCCCCACGGACCCTCCTTCGTTCCAGATCGGGTCCTGCCCCGCGTCGTTGCGGGCCAGGTGAGCACTTCGTCTCACCCCCTACACCGAGTAGGGGACCCACCAGAGTTAACTCTGAGACACACGTTCTTCGCGGTATGTGATCATCCGATCATTACGCAGCGTGTGACCTGCATCGTCGCACTGTGACGTGACGCTAATCACATGTTTAGCGCCCTTGTCTGCAGCCGCCGTTGGAGATTCACCACCGCGCCCGGCGCACCACCGGGATGAACAGGACCAACACAACGCACCGCAGTCGTGATCACAGGGGACTGGGCCCGGCGTACACCGGGAACCTCGCCCGACGCGGGGCGCGTGTCAGTCAAGGGGCCTTTTTTGCTGAAGTGGCAACAAGGCTGGCAACGACCGTGTCGTTCCTCGCATGATCGGGCATCGGTCTTGGCACACGGCAGATCGAGAGCCCTGGAGGATTCATGTCGCATCAGGCCACGGACGTCACTCACCGGCTGGTCTCCTCGCCCGCAGGCCGGATCCACCTGGTGGAACAGGGCGCCGGGCCGTTGGTGCTGCTCGTGCACGGCTTCCCGGAGTCCTGGTACTCCTGGCGTCACCAATTGCCGGTGCTGGCCGCGGCCGGGTACCGTGCGGTCGCCATCGATGTCCGCGGCTACGGCCGTTCCTCCAGGCCCGGCGATACGAACGCGTACCGGATGCTCGAGTTGGTGGCGGACAACGCCGCCGTGGTGCACGCCCTGGGTGAACAGTCCGCGGTGATCGTCGGCCACGACTGGGGGGCAACCATCGCCGCCAACTCCGCCCTCGTCAGGCCGGATGTCTTCCGCGCGGTGGGACTTCTCAGCGTTCCCTACGCCCCGCGCGGCGGACCGAGGCCCAGCGAGGTCTTCGCGCAGATGGGTGGGGAGGAGGAGTTCTACGTCTCCTACTTCCAGCAGCCCGGCCGCGCCGAGGCCGAGGCCGAGCCCGACGTGCGCGGCTGGCTCGCGGGCTTCTACGCCGCCCTGTCCGCCGACACCATGCCCGCACCCGGCGGGCCCAGCCCGTACTTCGTCGGCCGCGGCGGGATGCTGCGGGACCGTTTCCCCGTCGGCCGGCGGCCCGCCTGGCTCAGCGAGAACGACCTCGACCTCTACGCCGGGGAGTTCGAGCGGACCGGCATGAGCGGGGCGCTCAACCGCTACCGGAACATGGACCGGGACTGGGAGGACCTCGCCGACTTCGACGGCGCCCCCATCACTCAGCCGTCCCTGTTCATCGGCGGCGGCCTGGACGCTTCCACCACCTGGATGGCCGACGCGATCAAGGCTTACCCCGCCACCCTGCCTGGCCTGATCTCCTCCCACATCCTCGACAACTGCGGCCACTGGATCCAGCAGGAGCACCCCGCCGAGACCAACCGGCTCCTGACCGACTGGCTCGCCCACCTCCCCGCCTGAAGCCGGCCGGGGCTCAACCACCCGGCCCAGGCCGGGTAAGCCTGGGCCGCGTCGGCGGCCACTCTTCGGTGAGTGGCCGGCCAGGGTGAGCAGGGGTCAGTCGGCGGGCCAGAACGGGCCCTCGACGACGCGGTGCGCGATCGAGACGGCCCGGTCGTTGTGGGCGAAGAATTCGAAGCGGAGCTCCCATCCGGCGCCAAGCGCCCCGGACTTGCGGTACTGCGGGTAGGCGTCACCGCCCTCAGCGGGGCCGTAGGCGTCGATCGCGAGACCCTCGGAGCGCTTCTTCGTCGCGGTCTGGTAGTGGTAGAAGCGGCCCTGGAGCTTCGCGCCGGGCAGGCATCCGCGGACGCGCAGCTGCACGTTGACGTCGTAGGCGGTGAGCGGGCCCTGCAGCATCTTCGCGTCGACGGCCATGGCCAGGGTCGTCCACTTCCCGGCGGGTACGTTGGTCAGGGTCGCGGTGAATTCGCTGAGCATGGACGGCACATCGTCCTCCTGATTCATGCCGGTGAGGCGGTCTTTGATCCGGGTCCGCATCGAATCCATCGTGAACCCGCGCGGATCGATCTTTCCCGGCTGCCACTCCTTGTGCCCGATCACCGAGCGGGAGGACCAGCCGTGCGCCCGGCAGATCGCCGCCGACGCCTTTTCGATGGCCTCCAGCTGAGCTGCTGGCCACGGGTCCTTTCCGTCGCCCAGGTTGATGCATTCGAAGCCGTAGAAGTGACGGTTGCCGTCGGTGTTGGCCTCGTTGTCGGTGGGCAGCGCCACTTCGTTGATCACGGCGCGCAGAACGTCGTCGTCGCCGAGTCCGGCGTGGTTGGCCCGGCCGTTGCCGACCATATGCACCGAGCCGTCCTTCGCGATGACACCGTGGCACAGCGGCCCCGGCAGGGTCGAGTGGCCGTTGTAGCAGAGGTCCACGGAGCTCTGGGTTCCCGAGGTCACCGTGTGATGGATCATCACTCCGTACACCGGGCCCCACGGACCTTTGTGGTTGCGGTTGTGTGTGCGCCAGCTCCGGTGCTCCACAACGCGCAGCCCTTCGTTACGGAGGGCTTTCAGCAGCGTGGAGGCGGTAAGAGGCGTTGCCACGTCATCACTCCTCGTCCCGAGGCGTGGGCAGCACAGCGGCGGCGGCTGCCGTCCATGCCCGCTGGATCGTGTCGTCGCCGGGCTCATCCCACTGGGGCACGGGCCGGCCGTCATATGCGCGTGCGCCGGTGGACTGGCCGTGGGCCGTGCAGGCGGGCTGGGCCGGCTTGGTCAGGTCGTTTTCAAGGGTGGCCATCACTCTCCCTCGTATCCAGTAATCTCGCGCACGGTCGTCTCCGAAGAGCCGCAGGGCACGCAGGGCACGCAGCCCGTCGTAGACCGTCCACCGCGGCGACACCGGCGGCGTACTTGTCCGCGGTGATCTCCATCGCGCCCTCCGGCGGCTCCACAGGCCCCTTCACACCGGTCAGCGTCTGTCCGGATCGAGTACGACCCATCGACTTACCGGTAGTAGAACGATACTTCCGTCTCTTCCACGATTCCGGGCCCTTCGGTAGATGACTACGTACGAGCGGATTGACCCCTGCGATGCGGTTGTACCCCGCGCCGGTGGTGATCAGCCCCGGCTGAACTTGCTGTAGTAGAGGTGATGGTCGGAGTTGGAGCTGTCCTGTACGCCCGTGGCGAGGGCGTCCCAGGATCCGGGGCCGCGCATGTCCCAGGTGAACAGGTAGTCGATCTTGCGGCCGTCGTCGGTCGTCGGGTAGATCTGCGGGATCTGCGCGGTGCGCGGCCCGTTCGCCTCGATGCCGGCGTACATGGAGTCCATTTCGGCGGCGCGGGGTAAGGCGTTGAAGTCGCCGCCGATGATGACCGAGCCGTACGCGAACAGCGGCCGGCCTTCCGGCTGGTAGTCGGAGCCGTCGTTCATGTCGCTGTTGATGAACTTGACCTGCGCGGCGCGGTTGGCGGCGCTGTCGACACTGAGGTGGGTGCTGCACGCGGCGACCTCGGTGGACGGATCGCCCTTGGTGCGCAACGCGGCGCAGATGATGCCGCGCCCCTCCTTGTCGGCGGGGTTGGGCAGCAGGGCGGACGGAAGGACACGGCCGCTGTGGTACAGGAGTGTGTTCCCGTACGGCTCTTCGTTGGCGCACTTCGGCCCGGTGGCGACGAAAGCACTCTTCATTCCCAGCTCTTGGGCAAACTGCTCGCCCTGGTTCTTGCAGGTTTCCTGCAGGGCGATGAAGAACCAGCGTGAGGTGTCGTCGAGGACGATGTCCTTGATGGCGTCGGCCTCGTTCTTGATCCATTTGCCGCCGTTGCCCTGGTGTCCTTTGTTTCCGTAGATGTTGAAGGTGCCGACGAGCTGTCCGTTGCCGGCCGGGGCGGCTCGGGGCGCCCCTTCCGGTACGGAGGCGTTCCCGGGGAGGACAGTCAGTGAGAGCAGGGCGACGGTGGCGGCGAACAAGGCAGCCGTACGCAGGTCTTTCAGGCGAGTGTTCATGCGAGCACCTCCAAGGTCATCCATCGATGGCTTCCCTTCTTTGGGCCCGCCGTACACGCAAAACCCCAAGTGGTCCACCGACAGCCCGCAGTCGCCGTCCTGAGTAACGGTGCTCACAGGTATGCGGCATTGCGCACCCTGACGCTGTAACGGTTCCGAAGACCGTCTGGCGGGACCGTAGAACTGTCGGGCACATTGGTCGCGGGAAGCGACCGGGGGAGGGACCGTGGACCCGATCAGTGTTACTGGGCTCGCAGGGGAAGCCGGCGGCAAGCGGCTGTCGACATATTTCACAGTGCAGTTGACGAGTGTGCTGTTGCCGGGCGTGGTGACGGTGGTGGGCGCGACTGTCCTGCTGATGCACGCCGAACATGGGGACGGTACCTGGGCGCAAATCGTTCGGTTCAGCGAGGACGTGCATGGCCCGCTCGCCATTCTGCTGGCAGTGCTGCTCGCCGCGGTCTCCTATGTCGTCGGGTATGTGACTCGCGAAATCGCGTTCCAGGTATTAGGACTTGCTGAGCGCGTATCACGTAAGCCGCATGCCACAGCTGCGGAGCTGCACCGGCAGTTGCGGGCCCGATACGGTGACCGCGCCGTGGACAGCTGCTTTCTGGCGCATCCGCTGCTCGCGCGGTTCCTTTCGGCCGAGCAGGATTCCGACGGAGTCGGGCGGGACGGTTTGGGAGGGGCGCTGGCCTGGGGCAACAGCCTGGAGGCCTTCGTCTATGCCAAGCAGTGGCTGAGGGAGGTCATGCCTGACCTGGCGCCGTTCGATACGGAAAGGGAAATCAACATCCTGGTGTCGACGCTGTTCCCGATCGGCCTCGGCACATGGCTCTTCAGCACGCTGGGTGGGCCAGGGCCGCTCGCCGTTACGTCTGCGGCACTGACCGGTGCCGTGCTGTGCTGGCTGGTGCTGAGCTCAGCGATGCGGCTGCGGCGCAGCGAGCGGTGGGAGTCGCTGCGCGGTCTGGTGGAGGGCAATGAGATGCGGCTGGCCCTGGCGCGGCAGCAAGAACCACCGGCCGCCCCCGGCCTTCAGCCGACGCTCGTGCCAGGGCCGGACGGCGGTACGCGGGCGGTGTGATGCCGCAGGTCCGGGAGGACGTCCTGGTGGACCGGCCCACGCAGGGTGTAGATCAGCAGTCGCACCGGCACCGAGGCACGGTGGGCGGCAACGGCGCGGTGGGTACCGTCGAGGAGGAGAAGGCCGCCGTCGTGGAGAGCGTATGTGGGTAACACGAGTTGTATGGGCTCCCGAGCCTGGACGAACTCCTTCTCGAATGACGACACCCGATGGCGGCGGTTGGCGGGCCAGTCGGGTTCGGTCCTGCTCGCCTCGGAGACCCGGAGGGGGTGGGCGGCGCGGCGCCAGTCACTGTTTCCGCCCTGTTGGCCTTCGTACCAGACGGTGAACAGGGAACCGAGCAGACCTGTTGACCGGGACACGGTGTGGGTGGCGCTGAATTCAGAGGAGTCCAGGCGGTCCCAGCTGAGCTGGACGCGCACGCCGCCACCCTGAAAAGCGTCCACGAACTGGTCGACTCTCATGCTGGGGAGGGTACAGCGGCCTGTACAGCGGCCTTCCTCGGTAAGGGCATTCACTCGCGCGGACGCGGGTCTGGCGGTAGCGGCGGTTCCGCCGGATGGTGGCGGGATGGGGAAGCGCGAGACGCCGGCGGAAGTGGTACGCCGGGTGGGGCGGGACGCCTTCGGGTTCCTGGCGGAGGCGGGATTCACCGGACCCTGCGACATCGACGGCGGCCTCGACTACGACGGTCACGGTCTGCTGATCACCGTCTATCACCACTACTGGATCCACGAATCCGCAGTGGTGGCGTTCGTGGAGGTCCTGGACGACCCCGACCCCGGCCCCGGCCCCTGCGCCCACGCCGCCGTCGAGCAGTTGTACGCCGAGTGCGGCCTCGGCGGCGCCATCAACCACCTGCCCCATACCGCCTACGGCCCCCGGCTGGCGGCGGTACGCGTCCGGGCTTTCGCCGCCGCCGTGCGTGCCCTGATGCCGTTTCTCCTTGCCCCAGACCGCGCCGCACTCGTCCGCAGGGCGTCGACCCGCCCCTGAACCGCTGAACCGCTGAACTCACGCGTTCGAACAGACCGGTTCACAACCTCGCCGGCCGGTCTCCCTTGGCCTTCTTCGCGGCGGTGCCCCGGGCGAGATCGAACGCCGCGACCGGGTCGTCCTCCTCCGTCCACGGCGCCGCGCCGCACCACGGGCCGAGCAGCCGGAACTGCTCCAGCGCCGCGTCGTACTGGCCGGCCTTGACCAGGTAGTACGCCAGCAGATGCCGCAGCCGGGGAAGGCGCTCATCGTCGTCGGGGACGGTGCTCAGCGACCGGGCGACATCCTCCAGCAGCTTCTTCGCCGTGCCCGACGCCGGGACGGCCGACGCGCCGGAGCGCTCCGTCAGCTCGTACAGAGCGTGCACGTGTATGCCTGCCAGCGGGCTGCCGACGGGGGTGTGCCGCACGGCGCGCTCGGCGAACTGCAGCATCAGTTTGTCGGAGCCGTACCACTTGGCGCACCAGTACTGCAGGGCCTGCATATGGCCCGCGTAGTGGTTAGGGAGCACGGGCAACGAGACCGTCCCACAGCGGTCGGAACTGCTCGGGGGTGTACTGGACACCGCGGGCGGCGGTGATCATGACGACCCACGGGCCCGGATCCTCCGGCGCGAGCAGGGCGGCTTCCCGCGCCGCCGTCATCGAGGCGGGCAGCAGTTCATGGAAGCGGGCCATCTTCTCGGCCGGGACCTTGTCCGCGTACGCGCCGCCGCGGATCTGCCAGGCGCGGTGCAGCAGCATCTCGGCGTGGAGGGTGGCGGCGGCGCAATTCTTCGGCTGAGCCTCACACCACTCGTCCAGCCATGCGTCGCTTCCCTCGGCGATCTCCCGCAGGAGTGCCAGCCGGGACCAGCGTTCGTCCCAGTTCTGGCCCGCGGCCTCCACGTAGGCGGCTGCCGGACGCCAGTCGCCCTCCCAAGCCGCGTCCGCGAGGGCCTGCATCTCCTTGCGCCGGTAGACAGGGAGGGGCGGCCCGGCCCGGTGGGCATCCAGCTGTTCGCGCGGAGCGAGCCCGTACTCGACCGGGACGAACCGGTTGCGGACCCAGTCCGCGAGATGGGCGGGAGCCACGAAAATCTTGATGAGCCAGGCAAAGAGAAAGGCCGTCAGGAGAGCGAGGAAGAGGGTCACGGCCGTGATCATCCCCGGTCGTGATCACGGAGGGCAATAGCTTTGGCCCTCGATCACCGTGACCTCATCGACGGCTGCCTGGCCGGGACCGGCCTGACCCACGATGCTCCGCTTCTTCCCGCCCCTCCGGCTCCTCCCGCTCCTCTCGGCGGACTTCTTCGCCGCGTCCGTGCCCTGACTGGCGGCGGGCATCAACTCGCATACGAGCGCCTGCCAGGCCGAGCGCGGCGACTCGCGAAAGCGCCCCTTCCATTCTCACCCGTACGGGCTAGCAAATTCGGCGGAGCCCTTCTCTCCATTGGCCTGTCCCCGCGCTGGAGTTGCGTGGCCGCGGGACCAATGAGGTGGTGGGAGTCGTGTTCTGCCAGATCTCACACCAGGAGGAGACATGGGCGCTGTGCGGAACGGCCAACCGGCCGACAGGCTGTCGGTGGTATACGCGGTCCACGTCGTCGAGGGCGGCGAGCAAGGGTTTCTGGAGGTGTACGAGCGAATAAGGAAATCCGTCGCCGACGTCCCCGGACACATCATCGACCGACTCGGAGAACCCATCGACGACTCCCGGCAGTGGGTGATCACCAGCGAGTGGGAGACGCCCGAGCACTTCTTCGCCTGGCAGCAGGGCGAGGATCACCAAGCACTGGTGGATCCGCTGCGCGAATGGGTCGACCACCGCCAGTCGCTGCGGTACCGGGTCATTCTGGAGACCGTGGGAGGAAAGTCATGACGCGCCCCAGCGGCCCTGTCGCCGTCCTCGGTCTCGGCACGATGGGCACCGGCCTGGCCACCCGTCTTCTCGATCAGGGCATGGCGGTACGGGTCTGGAACCGCACCCCTGAGCGGACCGAGCCGCTCGCCAGGGCCGGCGCCATCGCCGTAGCCCATCCGGCCGACGCCGTCGAAGGTACGAGCGCTGCCATCTGCACCGTGGCCGACGGTGAAGCCCTCCGTACCGTGCTGCACGGACCGCGCGGGATCCTGGCCGGGGGGGCGTACCCCGGCCACCTGGTCTGCGCCGGCACGGTCGCCCCCGAAGAAATCGTCCGTCTCGCCGAGAACACGCACTCCGTTCTGGACGTCGGCATGCTGGGCAACCGGGAGCACGCCCGCACCGGCGAGCTGCGGCTGTTCGTCGGCGGCGACGAGCCGGTCTTCACCTTGGGGCGGCCGCTGCTCGAACTGCTGGGCAAGGAAGTCGTCCACCTCGGCGAACTCGGTTCCGGCATGCGGATGAAACTGATCCTCAATCTGCTGATGGGCATCGAGGTTCAGGCGCTGGCCGAGGCCGTCGAGTTGGCGGGCGCCACCAAACTCGACCGGAAGCTCGTCCTCAGCACGATCGCGGGCAGCGGCTTCGCCTCGCCGGTCATGGCCTTCAAGTCGAAGCGCCTGGCAGCCGGGCGTTTCGACAAGCCCGACTTCCGGCTGCGCCTGATGGCCAAGGACCTCCAGCTCGCCGCGGACCAGGCCGCGGCGGGTGGACTGCGGCTTCCGCTGGCCGCCGCGGCCGCCGAGACGCACGGCCGCGCCACCGAGCTCGGGCACGGCGACGAGGACTGTGTCGCGGTCACCCACGCGCTCACACCGACCCCGGGAACCCAGACATGATCATCGACATCCACGGGCATCTCTCCCCACCGGAGGCCGCCCGACGCTTCCCCATGCCGCCCAGCCTGACGGACGTCGACGGAATGCTCGCCGCCCGCGCTCAGGCCGGGATCGACCTGACCATCATCGGCAGTCCGGTCGGCGCCGGTGCGATGGCGCGAGTCCCTGGCGTCGACAACTACGCGCAACCCCGAGACCGGCTGCGAAGCTTCCACGCCTGGATGTCGGGCCTGATCGCCTCCTTCCCGGATCAGTTGCGCGGGTATGTGTACGCCAACCCGTTCGGCGACGACGATCACCTGGATGGAGTCCGGGAGACGCTGGCAGACCCCGCCTTCGTCGGTCTGATCACCACCTCCAGCGTCCACGGCGAACTGCTCGGCTCTCCGCGAGCCGACTCCTTCTTCGCGCTGGCCGCCGAGCTGGACGTACCGGTGTTGGTGCACGCCCCGGCCGAACCGATCGGCACGGAGCGGGTCGACGACGTGGGCTTCGTCGAGCAGATCGGCCGGTTCGGCGACGTCTCCATGGGCATGGCCATGATCGCGTTCGCGGGATGGCTGGACAAGTATCCCGGCCTGCGGCTGATCGGTGCCACCGGCGGCGGCGCTCTGGCGCTGCTCCCGGAACGCCTGCAGACGGCGGCGACGCGTCAGCGGCACCGGGGTGGCGGGGACGGGCCACCGGCGTCGTCCTCAGCCCCAGCTGCCGGCAGCCGGGCTGCCAACCCGGCTGCCGGCCCGGTCGCCGACCCGGTCGCGGCGCTGCACCGCATGTACGTCGACACCAGCCCGTTCAGCGCGGCGCACCTGAGCCTCAACGCGGAGGTGCTGGGACCGGAGCGGATGCTGTTCGGCACTGACTCGCCGCCGATGTCCGTACCGCTGGTGGAGCTCATGCGCATGATCGAGAAGCTTCCTCTCGACAAGGCGTCCCAGCAACTCATCCTCGGTGGCAACGCCGAGGCCCTCTTCGACCTCAGGAGCCGTCCGTGACCACCGTGGAGGACCCCGTCACCGCAGCCGAGCGGTGCACCCCCGAGTTCCGGCTGAACCCGCACCCGGTCTACGCGCGCCTCAGAGAGACGGCGCCGGTCTGCCCCATGCGGCCGCCGCACGGCATCGACACGTACCTGATCACGCGGTACGAGGACGCGCGGTCGGCGCTGGCAGATCCACGGCTGAGCAAGGACCTGTACGGAGCCATGGACTCCTACCAAAGGATCTTCGGTGACTCGTCCGTGGCACTGGACGATCACATGCTCAACGCGGACCCGCCCAAACACACCCGGCTGCGCAAGCTGGTCAACTCCGAGTTCACCCCGCGCCGTGTCGAGTCACTGCGGCCGCGGATCCAGGACATGGTCAAGGCGTTGCTGGACGGTTGCGCGACCCGGGAACCGGTCGACCTGCTGCCCGCGTTCGCGTTCCCCCTGCCGATCACCGTGATCTGCGAACTGCTCGGCGTGCCGCCGGACGAGCGGTCAGAGGTGCAGGCCTGGTCCACCACCGTGGCGCAAACCGGGTTCGACAAGGAATCCAAACGCGCCCAGCAGAAGGCGGAGGAGAGCCTGCACGACTACTTCGCCGGTCTCCTCGCGCGAAAGCGCGGCCGCCCGGGTGAGGACCTGCTCAGCGCGCTCACCGCAGCCCGGGACAGAGACGGCGGGCTGACCGAGCAGGAGCTGATCTCGACAGCGTTTCTGCTGATGTTCGCGGGTCACAAGACGACCGCGTACCTCATAGGCAACGCCGTCTACCATCTCCTCTCCCATCCTGCACAGCTCCACGCCGTACAGGAGAACCCGGGGCTGGTCGGACAGGCGGTGGAGGAACTGCTGCGTTACGACGGCTCGGTGGAGAGCGCGACGTTCCGTTTCGCGACAGAGGATCTGGAGATCGCCGGGACGCGAATTCCGAAGGGCGCACTGGTTCAGATCGCGCTGACTTCGGCCAACCGCGACCCGCTGAAGTTCGCCTCCCCGGACGAGTTCGACGTGACCCGACCGGACAACGCGCAAAGTGCCCACCTGGGGTTCGGGCACGGCATTCACTACTGTCTGGGAGCGCCACTGGCCAGACTGGAGATGCAACTCGCTCTCACCGGTCTGTTCAGCCGTTTCCCGAGGGTGGCGCTGGCCGACCCGGCGCGTGAGGCGCCCTGGATGGCGGTTCCGTTCCCGGCCTTCCGCGGCCTCGCGGAGCTGCCCGTTGTGCTGGATCCTGCTGTGCCGTGACCGGCGGCACCAGACGGACAGCGGCATGGGCATCGGCCGCCCCGGGCCTCCGGGGCGGCCGATGCACCCCGTTGCCGCTCACGCGCTTTTACTCACCGGTGCCGGGGCGCAGCCATAGTGCGGGACGGTCCGTGCGGCCGACAGCGAGGAACTGGCCACCCTCGCCGGGGTCAGCATCGACCACTACAGTCGCCTGGAGCGCGGAAAAGAGGCCAACCCCAGTCCGTCCTCGCCGCCGCGCTGCGGCTGGAGGAGGCCGAGCGTGAGCACCTGCGCGACCTCGCCGCGCGCGCCACCCGCGCCACGCCCAACCCGTCGACCGCGCCGGCCGTACCCAGCCAGTCCGTGGGGCGTGGGGCGTGGGACATCGACAGCGCGCCCAGACCGATGCGGGAGACCTCCAGATCTGCAAGCTTGATGTGTTTCATGGTTGCCACTCCATGCTGCTCGGGTTTCTCGGTGTTTCTCGGGTGTGTGTGGTGTCAAGCGAACTTGATCTTCAAGCTGAATCCAGCCTGCAGCCTTTGTGCGCCGCGTGGGAGACCGTGCTGTGCCAGGGAGTGACGTTCCGGGGTGTGGCACGGCCTGCCACGCAGCGCATGAAGCCACGAATCCGGACGGACGCTGGGCCACCGGCCCGGGAAGTGGTCGCACGCCCGAGATCCCGCGCAGGTCGCCGGGTTCCCGCCAGGCCCGGCCCCTCCCGGGCACCAACCGGCCTCAGCCGCTCAGAAGTTGCCGTAATTGACCTGCCACGTGGGCAGGCCCATACGCCGCCACACGGCGACGACCCGGTCACGATCGTCCAGGGAAACCCGAACCGCGAAGCGGTGACGGACGTGCCGGTCGAACAGTTCCGCCTTCACGATGTCGTCGCGCCGAACGTCGCCGGCGCCCCGCATCCACAGTTCGTCGCACGGCACCTCGTGTCGCCGGAGCCACTCCTCCGTCTTGGCGCGGTGCTCCTCGCCCCGGCCCGAGAGCAACACGATGACGTCGTCGTTCGCGCGCCGGAAGGAGTACAGGGCCTGCCGTACCGAGACGTTGAGCAGGTCCTCGTCACAGCGCGAGAAGTCGTACGGGCCGCGGCCTACCCTGAGGGCGAGCGTGCCGTCGATGTCGCACATGACCGCCGACGGCAGCGCCGGGTCCGCGACGTACGGATCCACGGGCGGCGGCGGATCGTCGTTCAGCCACTCGCCGGTGAGCTGCCAGCCGCCCTTCCTGGCCTTCATGTGCTTGTCGTCTAGCAGCCGGATCATCTCCTCTCCGACCGATTTCTCCCGCTCGCCGTCCCGCCGTACGCACTCCTCCACCGGCACGCCGGTGAAGTCGTGCACGACGAAGGTGGCGCTCCCGGCCACGGCGGCCTTCAGCCGCTTGGGGATGTGCCGCGTCAGATGCGTGTTGTCGACAACGACGTCGAAACCGCCGTCGACGGCCGCCCGGACCGCCGCGTCCTGGATCGCCAGCACCGTCTGCTCGTGCGCGTACGACCGGCCGCGCTCGGGCGCCGGAATGTCGAGCATGGCTCGCAGATCATCGAGGTTGACCCGGCGCATCCTGCCCTCCGCCTCCGCCTGCAGTGCGCGCGCCGCGGTCGTCTTCCCCGAGGCGGGCAGGCCGGTCATGACATGTACTACGGGCACTGGTCAGTTCTCCTGGTCGTTCTTGAACGGATCGGACGCCTCGGGCCGCACGGAACGGTACGTGGCAAGTTCCGTCGGACGTCCCTCCAGGCGCAGGAACATGGCGGGGCGGACAGCGGCGTCGGGCAGCGCCTTCGCCGCGCGGGCGAAGACGGCGCGATCACCGCTGAGATGGGCGAGGGAGCGGTACGCGTCGTCGATGGCGCGCTCCCGGTCCGCCACGTCCTTCTCGATGCGCGCGATCACCCCGCGCACCCAGGCATCGAACTCGTCCGGCACCTGCTCCAGCAGGGCGTCCAGCGGCCGGCCGCCCGACGCGGTGATGTCCGCCGCCAAGCAGCCCAGCGTCTGGGCCACCCGCTTGGCGGGCAGGCCGCCGAAGCGCTGGATGCCGTGGCTGCGCCAGATGTCGCGCTCGCTGACGCCCGTCAGTACCTTGTGCAGCCGTACGTACTCCGACAGCTTGGCCTTCGCCCGTACCCCGGACGCGAAGCGCAGTACGAAGCCCTCCGCATCGGTCCCGGTGGCGGCCCGGCCTCCGGGCAGGGTGTTCGACTCGCTCATGGCCAGCAGTTCGGCGAGCGGCATGGCGGGCCAGACCGTGACGACGGAGCCGATCGGCTGCCATGCGGGGGCGGCATCGGCGAGGGGTACCTCCGTGCCGTCCTTGGCGAAGGCGGCGAGCAGCACCAGGTCCCGGCGGTCGCCGTAGTTGACGACGATCCGGTTCTGCGGGTACAGGATCTCGGCGAGGTAGGTCACGCCCGGGGTGAGGGCCGAGGTGTCCTTCCCGTCGAGCCGGCGCTGCGCCCAGGTGGCCTGTGTGCTGATGAACGAGCCCTTGGACGCGACTCGCCACCGGCCGGCGTAGTGGAAGACCACCGCCAGGCTGCCGTCCACCTTGTCGTACACCTCGAAGGGCTCGTCGGCGAGCGGCGGAGCGTAGTCGTGGCCGAGGGCGTGCTCGGGCATGTTAAAGAACTTGGGGAACGGCCACGCGATGATGTCGCCGGTCCTGTCGTCTGCGACCAGGCCCCGGCAGCGGGTGGTGACAGAGGTCCAGGCGCGGTCGTACTGGGCTGCTCGCGTGTACGTGAATATGGAGATCGGCAAAGACGGGTGGGCCTTGCGAGTTACGTGGCCGGCAGCGATCGACGCCTCTAGGTCATCGAGGCTGAACAGGTCAGAGATCTTCATAGCAGCCTCCGCGTCGCTTGTGCCAGTTCCTGCGGCGGCAGCAGGTCGTGAAGAGTCAGGTGTGCCTGGCTCATGGATTCCTCCCCTTCGAGATGACGCATTCTCACCTGCGGAAACGCCTGGGCGACAGCGAATTACGGAGGGGGTTGTAGGAACCGACGAGTCATCAGGTCAGCCGTCCCGGACTATTGACTCCGATGACGGCAGTCGCGATTCTCATCCCAATCGTTTCGTTTGTGCGAGCCATGACAAACAGCTAGCCGCGCCGTCCGCCGACGACCGAAGACGTGAGTGATGACGATGACTCGACACCCGCACCGCAGGCGTAGGCCCCTCACGGTTCTGTCGTTGCTCCTCACCGTGCTGGCCATGACGCTCGGCGCCGCGCCCGCCGCGCCCAATTCCTCGGCCGACACGGGCTGGTGGACCCCGGCCGCGCGGCCGGCCCCCGACTCCGGGATCAATGTCACGGGCGAGCCCTTCAAGGGAACCGACGCCCAGGGACAGGTGCGGGGCTTCGTCGACGCGCACAACCACCTGATGGCCAACGAGGCCTTCGGTGGCCGGCTCATCTGCGGAAAGCCGTTCTCGGAACTGGGCATCGCCGACGCGCTCAAGGACTGCCCCGAGCACTATCCCGACGGCTCGCTCGCGCTCTTCGACTTCATCACCAAGGGCGGTGACGGAAAGCACGACCCGACCGGCTGGCCGACGTTCAAGGACTGGCCCGCCTATGACTCGATGACCCACCAGCAGAACTACTACGCCTGGGTCGAACGGGCCTGGCGCGGCGGTCAGCGGGTGCTCGTCAACGATCTCGTCACCAACGGTGTGATCTGCTCGGTGTACCCGTTCAAGGACCGCGGCTGTGACGAGATGACCTCCATCCGTCTGCAGGCGCGGAAGACGTACGACATGCAGGCCTACATCGACACGATGTACGGCGGGGCGGGCAAGGGCTGGTTCAGGATCGTCACCGACAGCGCGCAGGCCCGCGAGGTCGTCCAGCAGGGCAAGCTGGCCGTCGTGCTGGGGGTCGAGACCTCGGAGCCGTTCGGCTGCAAGCAGATCCTGGACATCGCGCAGTGCGGCAAGGCCGACATAGACCGGGGGCTGGACGAGCTGTACGCGCTGGGCGTGCGCAGCATGTTCCTGTGCCACAAGTTCGACAACGCCCTGTGCGGGGTCCGTTTCGACGAGGGCACCCTCGGCACGGCCATCAACGTCGGCCAGTTCCTGTCGACCGGCACCTTCTGGCAGACGGAGAAGTGCGCAGGCCCGCAGCACGACAACCCCATCGGCGGCGCGGCGGCGCCCAACGCGGAGAAGACACTTCCGCCGGGTGTGTCGGTCCCCTCGTACGCCGCGGACGCGCAGTGCAACAGCCGCGGTCTGACGGACCTCGGTGAGTACGCGGTGCGCGGCATGATGCAGCGCAAGATGATGCTGGAGATCGACCATATGGGCGTCAAGGCCACCGGGCGGGTGCTCGACATCGTCGAGTCCGCGTCGTACGCCGGTGTGCTCTCCTCGCACAGCTGGATGGACCTGAACTGGACCGAGCGGGTCTACCGTGCCGGCGGCTTCATCGCCCAGTACATGCACGGCTCGGAGGAGTTCAGCGCCGAGGCGAAGCGTACGGACGCGCTGCGCGACAAGTACAACGTCGGCTATGGCTACGGCACCGACATGAACGGTGTCGGCGGCTGGCCCGCTCCGCGCGGCGCGGACACCGCGAACCCCGTGAAGTACCCCTTCCGCAGCGCGGACGGCACCACCGTCATCGACCGGCAGACCTCCGGCGAGCGCACCTGGGACCTCAATACCGACGGCGCGGCACACTACGGTCTTGTCCCGGACTGGGTGGAGGACATACGGCTCGTCGGCGGCCAGGGTGTCGTGGACGACCTCTTCCGGGGCGCCGAGTCCTATCTCGACACCTGGGGAGCCTCCGAGAACCACAAGGCGAACGTCAACGTGGCGGCGGGCTCGGCGGTGTCGGCCAGTTCGGCGGAGTGGAATCCGCTCACGAGTTACGCGCCCGGCAGGGCCGTGGACGGCGACACAGGCACCCGCTGGGCGAGCGACTGGAGCAACGACCAGTGGCTCGGGATCGACCTCGGGTCGGCGAAGCTGGTCAAGCGCGTCACCCTCGACTGGGAACGCGCCTATGGGAAGGCATACCGCATCGAGCTCTCCTCCGACGGCGCGAACTGGCGATCCGTCTGGTCCACGACCGCCGGTGACGGTGGCCTGGACACGGCCCGGTTCACCGGCGTACCGGCCCGCTATGTGCGCATCCAGGGGCTGGAGCGCGGCACCGAATGGGGCTACTCCCTGCGCGAAGTCGGCGTCTATACCAACTGAGGACCAGCTGAGGACCAGCTGAGGACCGACTGAGGGCGCCAGGACACGAGAGCGAAGGAATATCGGATGGCGCGGATGCCGTCGGCCGAGCGGCGCCGACAGCTGACCGAAGCAGCGATCCGCGCGATGACCCGGGACGGTGTCGCCAGGACGACGACCCGGTCCATCGCCGCCGAGGCGGGCGTGTCACTGAGCGTCTTCCACTACTGCTTCGACTCCAAGCAGGCCCTGATCGAGTCCGTCATCGCGACGATCACCGATCACTACGTCACGGTCGTGAAGGACGCGATCCGCCCGAAGGCCACCCTCCGCGTAACCATCCGGGCCGGTTTCCAGGCCTATTGGGACCATGTGACCGCCAACCCCGGCGAGCACATGCTCACGTATGAGCTGACGCAGTGGGCCCTGCGCCAACCCGGGTTCGAGCAGTTGGCGCGACGGCAGTACGAGCTGTACTCCGACACCTATGGCGAGCTCATCGAAGAACTACGTCACAGCATGAAGTTCGAGCTGCGCGTACCCGTCCCCGTACTGGCCCGCTACCTGGCCACCATGACCGACGGACTGACCCTGCACTTCCTCGCGCTCGGCGACGACGCAGCCGGCGCGGACATTCTGGATATGATCGCCGATCACGTCGTCGGGCTCGCGTTGCCCTGCGACTGACCGCTCACCCCGTCGGAAGCGCCTGCTCCGCCCAGATGGTCTTGCCGCTGCGACCGGGCCGGGTGCCCCAGCGGTCGGTGAGCTGGGCGACCAGCAGCAGTCCGCGGCCGCCCTCGTCGTAGGTGCGTGCCCGGCGCAGGTGGGGGGAAGTGCTGCTCCCGTCGGAGACCTCGCAGATGAGCGAGCGGTCGCGGATGAGCCGCAGCTGAATGGGGACGCCGCCGTAGCGGATGGCGTTGGTGACCAGCTCGCTCACCACGAGTTCCGTGATGAAGGAGGCCATGTCGAGTCCCCAGACGGCCAGTTGCTCGGTGGCGTGCTGCCTGGCCGTGGCAACCATTGCCGGGTCGGCGGGCAGGTCCCATACGGCCACCTTCTCGGCGTCCAGGGCGCGCGTACGGGCCAGCAGCAGGGCCACATCGTCGGCCGTACCGGCGCGGTGGTCGGGCAGCAGAGCCTTGATCACCGTGTCACAGGCGTCATCCAGGGTGGCCGCCGGGGCCGCCAGGGCGGCGCACAGTGCGGCGATGCCCTGCTCCACGTCGAGATCGCGCGTCTCGACCAGACCATCGGTGTACAGAGCCAGCACAGCGCCTTCGGGCAGCACCAGCTCGGTGGCCTCGAACGGAAGCCCACCGATCCCGAGCAGCGGACCGGCGGTCACCTCGATCAGCTCGACGGTTCCATCGGGGAGCCGGGCCACGGGCGGCGGATGCCCGGCCGAGGCGATCGTGCAGGAGCGGGACACCGGGTCGTACACGGCGTACAGGCACGTGGCCCCGATCTCCCCGGTCACCGCGGACTGCTCGTTCGCCAGATGCCCGACCAGGTCGTCCAGGTGGGTGAGCAGCTCGTCCGGCGGCAGATCGACATCGGCGAGCGTCCACACGGCCGTACGCAGCCGCCCCATCGTCACGGAGGCGTGGATGCCGTGCCCGACCACATCCCCGACGACCAGCGCCACCCGGGTCCCGGACAGCGGGATCACATCGAACCAGTCCCCGCCCACTCCCGCCTGCCCGCTCATTGCCTGGGGCAGCAGACTGCGCTGCAGGGCCAGCGCGGTGGTGCGCTCCCGGGTGTAGCGGCGTGCGTTGTCCACCGAGACCGCCACCCCCAGTGTCGTGCCGCGCGCCACCAGCGGTACGGCCATCAGCGAGAAATTGACGGCGTCCGCACCCTCCGGCCTGACCGAGCACCGCCGTGGCGTCGTCGCTTGCCATGACCAGTCGCTCTTCGCCTGTCGGCGTCCCCATACGGTCAAGAATGATCCCGTTGAAGAACGGCATCAAGCCAGGCCGACTGCGGGCCCCCGGCGCGTGTCCGGCGCGTCCCGCAGCAGATCCCGCAGCTTCAGTGCCGCCGGCAGTGGGGCGGCGGGCAGCGCTGTGTGTACGGTCCGGCGCATGGCGAGATCGCCGAGCCGGCAGAGGACCAATTCGGCCGGAACCGCCCAGGTTGCCAGCGAGGGGACCAGCGCCACCCCGAGTCCGGCCGCCGCGTAACCGAACTTCCCGGTCCACTCCGCGATTTTGATGATCTTCTTGGGTGTGAAGCCCGCCCGGGCACAGGCATCGGTGAGCAGCGTGGGACGGCCGCCCGCGGGCGCGTCCTGGAGCCAGGCCTCGTCGCGCAGTTCGCGCAGATCGATCGTCCCGGCTCCCGCGAGGGGATGCTCGCGCCGCAGGGCGACGAACAGTTCGTCCTCCAGCAGAACAGCCGTCGTGACACCGTCGGCCGACGGCAGACCGGACGGATAGTCGCTGACCACCGCCAGGTCGAGCGCTCCCTCCGCCAGGCGCTGCATCAGCGTGCTGCTCCGGCCCTCGATCGCGACGATCTCGACATCGGGTCTGGCCTGCTTGAACGCCCGCAGGGCAGCGGGCACCAAGGAGATGTTCGCGGTCGAGAACGCCCCTACGCGCAGCGTCCCGCCCTGACCCGCGTGGATCACGGCCAGCTCCTGCTCCGCTCGCGACAGCCGCTCCAGCACCTCCACCGCGTGACGGTGCAGCGCATGGCCTGCGGGATTCAGCCGTACGCCCCGGGGCAGCCGTTCGAACAGCGGTCCGCCCGCCTGCTGCTCCAGCGAGGCAATGCGCCGGGACACCGCGGACTGCGTGTAATTGAGCCGGACCGCCGCCTGGGTGAACGACCCGGTGTCGGCCACGGCCACCAGCAGACGCAGCGCGTCGATTCCGAACACATTCCTCCTATGCATGGCTCACATGCAATCTAGTCGCTGGTGGAATGCCTTGTCCCGTCCTAACGTCGTTTATGTGGTCGCGTTTGAGGACGGGGCCGGTTCAGATCGGATCAGGCCTGAGGAGACAGCATGCTGTTGCCGCAAAAGGTTGAACAGGTTGAGACGGGGCAGGGCCGGTGACCGCGGGAGCGGCGATCGCGCTGCCGGCGATGCTGGCCGATCTGAAGGAACTCGTACTCTGCGAGGCCTTCTCGGCCGATCACGCGGCGGTGGCCCGCAGCGCCGAGGTGGTCGGCGCCCTCGGCGCGAGACTGCTGGGCGCCGTGCCGGAGACGTACGTGATCGAGGGTGTGACCCACCTGCGGTGGGCCTTCGGGACGCCGCGTGTGCTGCTGCTGGGACACCACGACACGGTGTGGCCCATGGGCTCGCTGAAGACCCACCCCTGGTCGGTGGTCGACGGAATCGCCCGGGGTCCCGGCGTGCTCGACATGAAGGCGGGCCTGGTGCAGATGTTCCACGCGCTTGCCTCCCTGCCTTCCCCGGACGGTGTGTGCGTACTGATCAACGGGGACGAGGAAGTCGGCTCCCCCACCTCACGGGAGCTGATCGAGGAGTCCGCGCGTGGTTGCGCGGCCGCCTTCGTGCTGGAGGCGTCGGCCAACGCGGAGGGCGCGCTCAAGACCGCCCGTAAAGGCACGTCACGATACGAGGTCGTGGTGCACGGCAAGGCCGCCCACGCGGGCCTGGAGCCGGAGAGAGGGGTCAACGCCGCGGTGGAGGCGGCTCACCAGGTCCTGGCCATCGCCGGCCTCGGGGCGTCGATGCGTACCAGGATGGGTACCAACGGGACCACCCGCTCCGCCCTGGGAGCCCCGACCATCACGCCCACCCTGCTGTCGGCCGGCAGCACGCTCAACACCGTGCCCGCGCTGGCGAAAATATCGGTGGACGTACGGGTGCCGACCCTGGCGGCACAGGACTTGACGGACCAGCTCATGCGGAAGCTCACCGCCCGTACGCACGGAGCCCGGCTGGAGGTACTGGGCGGCAGACGACGGCCGCCACTGGAACCGGAGTCCTCCGCCGAACTGTTCACCCTCGCCTCCGCCATCGCCTCGGAGCTGGGCCAGGAGCCGCTGCGGGGACTCGCCGTCGGCGGCGCCTCGGACGGCAACTACACCGCGGGCGTGGGCTGTCCGACGCTGGACGGCCTCGGTGCCGTCGGCAGCGGCGCCCACGCGGACACCGAGCACGTCCGGGTCACACAGATCGTCCCCCGCACTCGTCTGCTCGCTCAGCTGATCACGCGGACGCGGCAGTGAAGAGGCCCGACCCCAGTCACCGCTATCACTCCTGCCACTCCTACGCGAAGCAGAGGCTCATGACAGCACGGACTCCCCTGTTACTCACCGCCGTCATCACCGTCACCGCCCTCATCGCCGTGGTGCTCGCCGGCTGTTCCGGCGACCCCGGCCCCACGCAGGCCGGCAGCGCCACGCCGACCGCCCACGCCTCGCAGACGGTGGAGGCCACGCCGACCGCCACCCCCACGGTGACCACCGACCCCTCGCAGATCGCCGACAACGTCACCTCTTGGTACGAGTACGGAGGGGCTGTGCTGATCGGTCGCGTGACGGACGCCGCGGTGAAGGTCCAGACCGAGCACGCCAATGACGCCTCCGTCATTGACTTCGAGGATTTGGTGACCGCCTGCCGCGACGCTCGGAGTTTCGGATCCATCCCGGACCAGAAGACGTACATCTCATGGACGACCGCCGTCAGGAACCTCTACGACGGCGCGAACAGCGTTCTGGACTCGGGCTCCGAAGACCTCCTCTTTCGGTCTCCCGATAAACAGGCCCAGGAATTCCGGGGCTGGGAACAGTTCAGCAAAGGCATCGCCGACCTCAAAGCGTTCCATTCACACCTCCGCAGCAGCTTCGGCCTCGCTCCGGAGAAGGACCCTTGGAAGGACTCCGGGGAGTAGCCGCCCCCGGTTCAGTGAGCGCGCGCCCTCAGCACAGCCCCATGGGCCGGCCCTCCAGGGCTCCTAGTTAGACTAGCCTTACCTAATATTGTCATGGTGGCTGGTTCTGGAGGGTGCGGCCGGTGGGAGCAGACGAACCGTCAGGTCGGGATGTCCTGACGCGAGCGGTCATGGGACAGCGGCGCCGCGTAACCGTTGGCGCGCTCCTGGGCGCCGGCCATCAACTGGGCGAAGCCCTGGTTCCGGTACTGATCGGCATCGTGATCGACCAAGCCGTGGCCGAGAGCGACGCGACTGCGCTGGTGCGCTGGCTCGTCGTCCTCGCCGTCGTCTATGTGGGGCTTTCATTCAGCTTCCGCTTCGGGGCGCGCGCAGGTGAGCAGGCAGCCGAGGTGGCGGCGCACTCGCTGCGGGTGGAACTTGTCCGACGCGTACTCGATTCCCGGGGCGGGGCCGAGGGCGGGCGGCTGCCGGGTGCGCTCGCCAACATCGCCACCGAGGACGCCAAGCGGGTCGGCGCGGTCAACCTGGCGGTGATGTTCGGGATTTCGGCCTTCGCCGGGCTGGCGGTGAGTGCTGTGGCGCTGCTCCTGATCTCCGTACCCCTCGGTCTTGTGGTCCTGGTGGGCACGCCCGTGCTGCTGTGGCTCGGTCATCTGCTCAGCAAGCCGCTGGAGCGCCGCAGCGAGGCCGAGCAGGAGCGGGCCGCCCACGCGTCCGGCGTCGCGGCCGATCTGGTGGCCGGGCTGCGGGTGCTCAAGGGCATCGGCGCCCAGGCGGCGGCCGTGGACCGTTACCGGCGTACCAGCCGCGACTCGCTGGCCGCCACGCTGCGCGCCGCCCGCGCCGAGGCGTGGCAGCGCGGCGTCGTACTGGCCCTGACCGGCGGCTTCATCGCCCTGGTCGCGCTGATCGGCGGACGGCTCGCCGTGCAGGGCGACATCACGCTCGGTCAGTTCGTGTCGGCCGTAGGACTGGCGCTGTTCCTGCTCGGGCCGCTGCAGGTGTTCGCCTGGGTGAACGCCGAGTTCGCCCAGGGCCGGGCCTCGGCCGCGCGCATCGCGGGGGTGCTCGCCGCGCCACCCGACGTGGTTCCCGGCGACCGGGGGCTGCCGAGTCCCGTTCGCGGTGGGCTGCGGCTGCGGGAGGTCAGCCTGGGCGGGCTACGCGGCGTCGATCTGACTGTCCCGCCCGGCGAGCTGCTCGGGGTCGCCACCACCGACCCGGCGGCTGCCGTTGCCCTACTGCGCTGTCTCGGCCGTACCGATGACCCGGACTCAGGCGTCGTGGAACTCGACGGCGTACCGCTGACCGGCCTGGACCCGGCGGAGCTGCGTACGGCCGTACTCGTCGCGGCGCACGACGCCGATCTGTTCGAGGGCACGTTGAGCGACAACGTCGGTGGCGTGGAAGGTGTCGAAGGCGTCGAAGGCGTCGAAACGGCGATGGCCGCCGCGGGCGCCGACGAGGTCGCCCGCGCGCTGCCGCTCGGCGCAGCCACCGAGATAAGCGAGGGGGGCCGCTCACTGTCCGGCGGCCAGCGCCAGCGCGTCGCCCTCGCCCGTGCGCTGAACGCCGGCCGGTCCGTGCTCGTCGTCCATGACCCGACCACCGCCGTCGACGCGGTCACCGAGGCCCGGATCGCCTCGGGCCTGCGGGAGTTCCGGCACGGCCGTACCACCGTCCTGGTCACCAACAGCCCGGCGCTGCTCGCCGTCACCGACCGGGTGGTGCTCCTCGACGCCGGCCGGGTCGCGGCCGACGGCCGCCACGCCGACCTCGTACGCAATGACGCGACCTACCGGACGGCGGTGCTGGCATGACCACGGGACCCGACACAACGGGGCAGCCAGGGCCATCAGCGGGGGCCCGCGAGCTGCTGCCCACCGCCACGCCCGCCCGTACCCGGGCCGCCGTCGGCGAGCTGCTGCGCCCGCACCGGGCACTGGCCTGGGCCGGGTTCGGTGTGCTGGTGGTGGCCACCGCCGTGGGTCTGCTCACCCAGCCGCTGCTCGGCCGCATCGTCGACCTGGTCACCGAGCGGAGCCCCGCCGGGGCGCTCACCCTGCCCGTGGTGCTGCTGGTCGCCGTCGCCGTCGCCCAGGGCGTCACGACCGCGCTGGGTATGTCGCTGGTCTCCCGGCTCGGCGAGACCGTACTGGCCGAGCTGCGCGAGCGGTTCGTCGAACGGGCTCTGCTGCTGCCGCTCGACCGGCTGGAGAAGGCCGGCTCGGGCGATCTGACCGCCCGCGTCACCCGGGACGTCTCCCGTGTCGCCGAGGCAATTCGGACCGCTCTGCCCGAACTGGCGCACTCCGGTCTTTCCATCGTGCTCACACTCGGCGCGCTGGCCGTGCTCGACTGGCGCTTCCTGCTCGCCGCGCTCCTCGCGGTGCCCGTACAGGCGCACACCGCCCGTTGGTACATACGCAACGCCGCGACCCTGTACGCGCGCGAGCGCATCGCCACCGGGGCGCAACAGCAGCAGCTGCTCGACACCATCGGCGGGGCGCCCACCGTACGGGCCTACCGGCTGGAGGCCGCGCACACCGAGCGGGTCACCGAACGGTCCCGGGCCGCCGTCGACCTGACCATGCGTGGGGTACGGCTGGTGCTGCGCTTCTACAGCCGCCTGCATGTGGCCGAGTACATCGGTCTCGCGGCGGTCCTGGCAGTCGGCTTCCTGCTCGTACGCGACGGTTCGGCGTCGATCGGCACGGCGACGGCGGCCGCGCTGTACTTCCACAGCCTGTTCGGGCCGGTCAACACCGCGCTGGTGCTTCTCGACAACGCCCAGTCGGCGTCCGCCGCTCTGGCCAGGCTGATCGGTGTCGTCGACGAACCGGCAGGGGATGCTGCGCCGGAGGCAACGCGGGAAGCGACGCGCGAGGCAGCGCGGGACACACCGCAGACCGTTCCCACGGTCACCATGACCGGGGTCGGCCACTCCTACGTACCCGGCCGCCCGGTGCTGCACGGCGTGGACCTCGTCCTGCGCCCGAAGGAGAAGGTGGCCCTCGTCGGCGCCAGCGGGGCGGGCAAGACCACGCTGGCCAAGCTCCTCGTCGGCATGCACCGCCCGGCCGTCGGCAGTATCGACATCGGCGGAACGGAGCCGAGCGAGTCCGGTCGTACGGTGGCGCTGGTGACCCAGGAGGTGCATGTCTTCGCCGGCCCGCTCGCCGACGACCTGCGCCTGGCCAGGACCGACGCAACCGACGAGGAGTTGCGCGAGGCCCTGGAGCGGGTCGGCGCCCTCGGCTGGGTCGAGGCGCTGCCCGAGGGCCTGGACACCGTCGTGGGCGACGGCGGCCACCGGCTGACCGCCGACCGGGCACAGCAACTCGCTCTCGCCCGGCTGGTGCTGGCCGATCCGCCCGTCGCCGTGCTGGACGAGGCGACCGCCGAGGCGGGCAGCTCCGGCGCCCAGGTGCTGGAGCAGGCCGCCGAGCGTGCCCTTGCGGGCCGTACGGCGCTGGTCGTCGCCCACCGCCTCAGCCAGGCCGCCGCCGCCGACCGGATCGTCGTGATGGAGGACGGCCGGATCGTCGAGAGCGGCACGCACGACGAACTGCGCACGGCCGGCGGGCCGTACGCGGCCCTGTGGCAGGCCTGGTCGGAGAACCGCAGTACCAGTACCAGTACCCCTCAGCCCTGAACCGCGACGGCGGAATGAACAGAAGGATCACTCGATGCCCCACGCCCGCAGAGCCACCCGGTTCGCCGGACTGCTCACCTCCGTACTGATGCTCGTCGGCGCGGCAACCGCCTGCGGCTCCTCCGACTCCGACTCCGACTCCGGTTCTGGTTCTTCGGGGACCGGGAAGAGCTCCGCGAACAGCGCCTTCCCCGTCACCATCCCGCACAAGTTCGGCAGTACGACGATCAAGTCCGAACCCCAGCGCATCGTCACGATCGGCCTGACCGACCAGGACGCCGTGCTCGCCCTCGGCAAGGTCCCCGTCGGCACCACCGACTGGTTCGGCGGATACAAGGGAGCCATCGGCCCCTGGGCCAAGGACAAGCTCGGCAGCGCCACCGCGCCCACCCTGCTGAAGGACACCGGCACCGGTCCCCAGGTGGAGAAGATCGCCGCCCTCAAACCGGATCTGATCATCGGCCTGTACTCGGCGCTGACGAAGGCTCAGTACGACAGCCTGTCGAAGTTCGCTCCGGTCGTGGCCCAGCCCAAGGAGTTCAACGACTACGGCATCCCCTGGGAGAAGCAGACCGAGACGACGGGCAAGGCGCTCGGCAAGGAAACCGAGGCCAAGAAGCTTGTGACGGAGGTCAAGGCACAGTTCTCGGACGCCGTGAAGGCCAACCCGGCCTTCACGAACGCCACCGCGGTGGTGGCCACCCCGTATGAGGGCTTCTTCGTCTACGGCACCCAGGACGCGCGGTCGCGCACCATGACCTCACTGGGCTTCAAGCTGCCGACCGATCTCGACAAGGTCATCGGTGACCAGTTCGGCGCCAACATCAGCAAGGAGCGGACGGATCTGCTGGACACCGACGTCGTCATCTGGACGGTGCCCGACATCGCCGAGGGTCCGGCGAAGCTGCACCAGGACAACACGTACAAGAACCTGAACGTGGTGAAGCAGGGCCGTGAGGTCTTCCTCCAGGAGGAGACCGACTACGGCAACGCGTTCTCGTTCGTCACCGTGCTGAGCCTGCCGTATGTCATCGACCGCCTGGCGCCGCAGCTCGCGGCGGCGGTCGACGGCAAGCCGGCTACCAAGGTGGAGCAGCCGGCTTCCTGAGGCGGCGCAGAGACCGCAGACACAGATCACCGACCACAGACCACAGATCGCGGAGATAAGAGTCAAGGCGTGCCTAACCCAAGGAAATTGGCTGTGGAGCCAGAGCCAGGGCCCGAGCCAGGACCAGGGCCAGGGCCAGAACCCGTGCCCCCGGGAGGAAGCCTGCGCCCCGCCCTGCTCGTGGGCGGGGTCGTCGCTGCCCTGGTCTTCCTGTGCCTGCTGTCGATCGCCGTCGGTACCCTCACCATCCCGCCGGCTCAGGTCGTCCGGACGGTGTTCGGCGACCCCCCGAGCCAGACCGTCGAAGACGTCATCTGGTCCGTACGCGTCCCACGCACCGCGCTCGGCCTGGCCACGGGCGCGGCGCTGGGCCTGTCCGGCGCCCTCATGCAGGCTCTGACCCGTAATCCGCTCGCCGACCCCGGGATCCTGGGTGTCAGCGCGGGCGCCGCCTTCGCGATCGTGGTCGCGGTCGCGGTGTTCGGGATCGGATCGCTGTACGGGTACGTGTGGTTCGCCTTCGCGGGCGCGTTCGTCGCCAGCGTGGTGGTCTTTCTGCTGGGCAGGCTGGGGCGTTCCGGCGCCACGCCCGTCAAACTCGCGCTCGCCGGGGTCGCCGTGACCTCGCTGCTCTCCTCGCTCACCAGCGCCGTCGTACTCACCGACCCCGACGCGCTGAACCGCTTCCGCTTCTGGTCCGCCGGTTCCCTCTCGGGCCGGGACGGTGATGTGGTGCTGGACATCCTGCCCTTCCTCGCCGTGGGCACGGTGCTGGCCATCGCCTGCGCCCCCGCGCTGAACAGCCTGGCCCTCGGTGACGATGTGGCTGCCTCACTGGGACGGCGGCTCGGTCTCGTACGGCTCCAGGGCGTCGCCGCGGTCGTGCTGCTGACCGGTGCGGCGGTCGCCGTCATCGGCCCGGTCGTCTTCCTCGGACTGGTCGTCCCGCACCTCGCGCGGATCCTCGCGCAGCGGGCGGGCCTTGGGCCCGACCACCGGTGGCTGCTACCGATCTCGGCGGCCCTCGCGCCCTGCCTGCTGCTCACCGCCGACATCCTCGGCCGGGTGGTCAACCGGCCCATCGAGATCCAGGCGGGGGTTCTCGTCGCGTTCGTCGGCGGCCCGTTCTTCATCGCCATGGTCCGCCGACGCAAGCTCGCGGAGGTGTGAGCATGTCCCCACTCGGCACCCCCGTCACCCCCGCCGACCCCTCCCCCAACGCCACCACCGCCCTTGCGTCGCGTAAGCCTTGGGGCGGCCGCAGGACCTTCCGGCTCGGCATCCCACCCGTCTCCGGGGTGCTGCGGCCACGGCTGATCGTGCTCTGCGCCGTCCTGACAGCCGCGGTGTTCCTGGTGTTCTGCTGGGGTGTCTCGATCGGCGACTACCCGATCTCCCTCACCGAGGTGGTCAAGGCGCTGGCCGGCTCCGGAGACCCGGGAACGGTCATCGTCGTACAGGATCTACGGCTGCCGCGCGCCCTGACCGGGCTGCTGGTGGGCGTCGCCTTCGGGATCTCCGGGGCGTTGTTCCAGACCATGACCCGCAACCCACTGGCCAGCCCGGACATGATCGGCCTGACCGCGGGCTCGGGCACCGCCGTTGTGGCGGGCATCGTGCTCGGCTGGGACGGCGGCCTCGGCCTCCAGGGCCTCGGTCTGCTCGGTGCGCTGGTCACCGCCCTGATCGTGTACACGCTGGCCTGGAAGCACGGCGCCACCGGCTACCGGATCATCCTGGTGGGTATCGGGGTGTCGTGGATCTGCACGAGCGCCACCGACTTCCTGCTCGCCAGAGGCAGGGGCTTCGAGGCACAGGCCGCCGTCGGCTGGCTGGTCGGCAACCTCAACGGCCGTACGTGGAACCAGGTCACCACACTCGCCGTCGCGACGGCGTTCCTGGTGCCCGTGGCCCTGGTGATGAGCCGCTGGATGCGCATCCTGCAACTCGGCGACGACGTGGCCGCCGGGCTCGGCACCCCCGTACAGCGGGTCCGGTTCGCCCTTCTGCTGACGGGTGTGGGCCTGGTCGCCTTCGGTACGGCGGCGGCGGGACCGGTCGCCTTCGTGGCGCTGGCGGCCCCTCAGATCGCCCAGCGGCTGGCCGGCACCGCGTGGCCGCCGCCGGTCGCCGCGGGACTGACCGGCGCACTGGTCGTCCTCGGCTCCGACCTCATCGCACGCGAAGGGATCCCCGGCACCGAACTGCCGGTCGGGATCGTCACCGGCGTTCTCGGCGCGCCGGTGCTGCTCTGGCTACTCATCCGCGCCAACCGCGCGGGCTCAGGAGGCTGAACGCATGGCAACCACCACACCTGGCCCCCTGCCCCGCCCCGGCTCGGACTCCGCTCCCGACACGGGTACGGGTACGGGTACGGCCGGGGGCACGGATACGGATACGGGCCGCGCCCCGGACCCCGCCGCCGGACCCACCGGACCCACCGGACCCGACCTGCGGGTGAGCGGGCTGCATCTGGCGTACGACAACCGGCCGGTCGTCGAGGACCTCGACCTGGCCGTCCCGTCCGGCCGGATCACCGCCATCGTGGGCGCCAACGCCTGCGGCAAGTCGACCCTGCTGCGCGCGCTGGCCCGCCTGCTGGCCCCGCGTGCGGGCACTGTGCAACTGGACGGCCGCGACCTGCACTCCATACCGGCCCGGGAACTGGCGCAGCGGCTCGGCATTCTGCCGCAGACGCCGGTGGCCCCGGAGGGACTGACCGTCATCGACCTGGTCAGCCGGGGCCGTTCACCGCACCAGACCTGGTGGCGGCAGTGGTCGAAGGCCGACGAGCTGGCCGTGCACGAGGCCCTGGCGGCGACGAATCTCACCGAACTGGCCGACCGCGCCGTCGACGAGCTGTCGGGCGGGCAGCGCCAGCGCGCCTGGATCGCGATGGCCGTCGCCCAGGGCACGCCCGTGCTGCTGCTGGACGAGCCGACGACGTATCTGGACCTGGCTCACCAGATCGACGTACTCGACCTGATCACCGACCTCAACCGGCGGGAGAACCGCACGGTGGTGATGGTGCTGCACGACCTCAACCAGGCCTGCCGGTACGCCGATCATGTCATCGCCATGAAGTCCGGCCGTATCGTCGCCGAGGGTCCGCCGGCCGAGGTGATCACCGCCGCGACGGTCGAGAACGTCTTCGAACTGCGCTGCCAGGTCACCACGGACCCGGTCAGCGGCACCCCGCTGGTCATTCCGATCAGCCGGCATCACCAGGCCGCCGTCCCGGTGAGCACGGGCTGATTGCCGCCGGCGTCTCTCACGCCGGTGCGGAGACGAGCGTGACCTCGGGAGGGTTCTCGACGGTGGCCAGGTCACGCTCGCACGTGGGGCAGGACCACACGACCGGGCAGGACTGGTTGGTCTCGAACTCGCGCTTCCCCGGGGCCCCCAGGGCCTTTTTGTTCCCCTTGTCGAAGCACGCCCGGCACCCGACGCTGAGGCCCAGTCGCACCCACGGATGCGCGGGAAACTGCTGCCCGGCATCCCATTGCCCAGATCCTCGAACGGCGCCCACCAGTAATCGACATCGCACCGCAGCCGGTGGGCCTCCCGGTGCCCTTCGGCTCGGTACGTCAGTTGATTGAATCCCGCGATCCGGACCGGCGTCGGATGCGTCAGCGACGTATCACTGAAGCTGTACACCCCCGCCGGAATCTCCTCGCCCGCCCGCTGTCCCGACGCACAACGCCCCGCCGGCTTCCCGGCCTCAAGGATGTGCGAGCGGTGGGCGCGTCGGCAGATGAAGCAGTCGAGCGCCAGCACGACGCTTGTGCTCCAGCTGATGGACACCCGGTCGGCGGCCTTGACCAAGCTCTCTATCCGCAGGCGAGTAAGCATTCGGCAGTGCACCCCGTCCTGCGGCAGCCCACCGACGCGGTCGTGCGCATCGTGCGCTCGTGTGTCTGCGGCAGTGACCTGCACCCGCGGGGCACGCCGATGGGCCACGAGTTCCTGGGCGTGGTGGAGGAACTCGGCTCGGACGTCTTCGGGCTCGAGCGCGGCGATCTCGTCGTGGCCCCCTTCGCGTGGGCCGACAACACCTGCGACTTCTGCCGTGAGGGCCTGCACACCTCCTGCCGCCTCGGCAGGTTCTGGGCCGCCCGGCGGCATTGGCGGCGGGCAGGCCGAGGAGATCCGCGTCCCGCAGGCGCAGGGCACGCTGGTGAAGCTGCCCGTCGGTGAGGACTCCGCCCTGCTGCCGTCGTTGCTGACCCTGTCCGACGTGTACGGCACCGGTTACCACGCCGCGAAGATGGCCCGGGTGAACCCGCGCACCACGGTCACCGTGATCGGGGACGGCGCGGTCGGGCTGATGGCAGTGCTGTCCGCCAGGCGTCTGGGTGCCGAGCGCGTCATCCTCATGGGCCGGCACAAGGACCGTACCGACCTCGGCCGCGAGTTCGGCGCGACCGACGTGGTCGCGGAGCGCGGCGAGGAAGGCATCGAGAAGGTTCGGGAGCCTGTTCGGCCCCAACATCACCTCACCGGCGGCCCCGCCCGGGTGCGCGCCTCTATCGAGGTGCCCGACGGCTACCGCTCCATGGACAACCGCGAGGCGCTGAAGGTCCTCGTTCGCCCCTGAACCATGGGCCCGACGTCCCGTACCCCTCCGGGGTCAGGGGTTGGTCCAGGCGCCGGGGGTGTCGGTCAGAGCGAGTACTTCGGCAGGGAGTTGCGCTGCCGCGACATCGGCGAGGGTGACTTTGTCGAGGATTTCGCGGACGTTGCAGCGCGGGCCGCATGTGCTGGCCGTCCCCGGTACCGGCAACCCGGATCACCTGGTCGCGAATGTGGCCGCCGGAGCCCTGCGCCTCTCCGAGAGCGAAGTGGCCGTCCTGGACTCCCTCCACCGGGACGGGGCGACCGGCACCGACTGAAGGCCCGCGCTGTCGCATGCGCGGCAGCTCGTCAGGTCACCCGGTCCGCCGCGGGGTGGGTGACCCGCAGCTTGGACTGGCCGTGCGGCAGCTGCTCCCAGTCCTCCATGAAGGAGGCGACCAGGCCGTGTTTCTCGGCCAGCCGGATCAGGGTCTGCGTACGGTAGTAGAAGTCCTCCCCGAGCACCTGGTGCTCATTCGCCTCGGTGCGGTCGTAGGTGAAGTCGAAGAAGCCGCCGGGGGCCAGCACCCGGCCGACATTCGCGAGGCATTCGTCGATGACCTCCAGTGGGGAGTGCGAGAACACGCTGTGCGCGTGCACCACCGTGAACCAGCCGTCGGGGAGGAAGTCCAGCGTCAGGTTGTCCACGGGTGTCAGATGCGCCATCTTGTCCTGAAGTCCATACCTGACCAGGGTTTTCTTGGCCTCGATGAGGATGTCGGGCGAGATGTCGATCCCGACGTAGTGCCCGGGCTCCAGGTACTGGATGAACCGCCACCCGGCGCGCAGATTGCCGCACCCGATCTCCAGCACCCTGTCCTGCGGGGTCAGCCCATGCCCTACCAGGTAGTCGTACTGCATCTGCCCGATGGCCAGCCAGCGGTCGTGCGACGGTTTGCCGCCGACGGCCGCCTCCGGACTCCGCGCGGTGTCCGACGCCATCACCGCCCGGTAGTACGCGATATGGCTCCCGCGGTGTCGCAGCCGCAGCCAGCCGTCCCGGCCCGCGCGTCGCAGATACGGCACCACGCGCTGCGGGTGGCTCAGGGCGTACCGGAGCCTGTGGCTCAGTCGTGAGCGGTTCCGCGACAGGCGCGAAGTGGGTGTTGTGTGCATGGCTGCCTCCGTGCCATTCGTGGGCTTTGCCCCTTTCCGAACGCTATCCACGCGGGCGCTGCCCGGGATTCGTACACCGCCCTCTCACTCCTTGGGGAAGGCCGCTCGGCCAGGTGCCACACCAGATCTGGTGGCCTCGCGCTGCACCCGAAAGTGTGGACTGGACAGGACGGGGAAACCGTCACCCGCCTTCCGTCGAGCGAGGCCGGGCCATGTACGAACCACGCTTGATCTCCGGCCGACGCGAGGACGTGCCCCACAAGGCGCGCGGCCCTGGAGCTGATGCTGTCGCACATCCGCTGCCCTGGCTCGCGTCCGTCGCCGTCGCCTTCACGCTCGTGCAGCTCGCCGTGGTGGTGCCCGGCCTCGGGCTCGGCTGGGACGAGACGGTGTACGTCAGCCAGGTCAGCCCGCAGGCCCCGGCGGCGTTCTTCAGCGCTCCCCGGGCCCGTGGCATCAGCTTCCTTGTCGCCCCCGTCGCGGCGCTGACCACCTCCACCCTGGCGCTGCGCGTCTGTCTGGCGCTGCTGGCCGGCTGCGGGCTGTTCGGCGCGCTGTGGGTGTGGCGGCGGCTCCTGCCCGCCCCGGCGCTCGGGGTCGCCGGGGCGCTGTTCGCGAGCCTGTGGGTCACCCTGTTCTACGGACCGCAGGCGATGCCCAACCTCTGGGTCGCCTACGGGGCACTCGCCGCGGTCGGCTGTTTCCTGCGCGCCGCCCGCGACCCGTCGGACCGCCGGGCGCTGATCGGTCTCGGCGGCGGGGTGGCGCTCGCCGCGCTGATGCGGCCGACCGACGCGCTGTGGCTGGCTCTGCCGCTCGCCGTGGCGGTGTTGCTGGTGCGTGCGCGGCGCCGACTGCTGCCGGTCATGGTGCTGGCCGCGGGTCTGGCCCTCGGCTGGGCCGAGTGGATCATCGAGGCGTACGTCCGCTACGACGGGCTCCTCGCCCGGCTGCGGCGAGCCAGCGAGATCCAGGGCCGGCTGGGTGGCTACTTCGCCGTTGACGACCATGTGCGCGCGCTGGGCGGGCGCACCCTGTGCCGTCCCTGCGACGTGCCCTGGCGGTACCCCGCCACGGCCTTGTGGTTCTTCGCACTGCCGCTGCTGGTCGCGGGCGGCGTTTGGGCGGGGGTCCGCGCCCGTCGCCGCGCCGAGCTCGTACTCGCGACGGTGGCCGGGCTGTGCCTGGCCGCGCCGTATCTGTTCACGGTCGGCTATGCCGCGCCGCGGTTTCTGCTGCCCGCGTATGCGCTGCTGAGCCTGCCCGTGGCGTACTGCCTGCTCCTGCTGTGGCGGGCCAGGACACGGTGGCGCCCGGCCGCTGTCGGGCTCCTGGCCATTGCCGCCGCCGGGCATCTGGCGGTCCAGTACCGCGTACTCGACGGAGTGGCGGACCGGGTACGCGCCGACACCGCCACCCACACCCGCATCGCCGCCGAACTGCGCACGCTGGGCGTACGCCCGCCATGCGTGGTCACCGGCGAGGAGGCCGTCCGCGTCGCCTTCCGCACCGGCTGCGCCTCGCGCCAGCCCGGCGGCCACGACGCGAGCATCACGTCCGACGCCCTGGCCGCCGCGGCGCTGCGGCACCCGGTCGTGGTGCTGCTCTCCGGCGAGCGGCGCCCTCCGTCGTACGCCCGGCTGTGGCGGGTCCATCGCCTGCCGGAGCTGGGCCAGCGGGCCGGGTACCGCGCGTATGTGTCTCCTGAGCGCCGCAGTCGGTGACCGTGGCCTTGACCGTGGTCTGTCGTGTCGGGTGTCGCTCGCCTAGCTTTGCCGTATGGACAGCTTGCGGCCCGACGACAATCCCCTGCGCCGCCTCTCCCTCGACCAGCTCCGGCAGCGTACGAGCATGAAATGGCGCGCCTACCCGGAGGACGTGCTTCCGCTGTGGGTGGCGGAGATGGACGTGCCGCTCGCCGAGCCGATCGCCCGGGCGGTCCTCGACGCGGTCGCGCTCGGCGACACCGGATACCCGGCCGGGACCGCGTACGCCGAGGCGCTGGCCGAGTTCGCCCGGAAGCGGTGGGACTGGGACGGGGTGGCCGTGGAGCGTACGGCGATCGTGCCCGATGTGATGCTGGGCGTCACCGAGATGCTGAAGCTGGTCTCGGGACCCGGCGACCCGGTGATCGTCAACTGTCCGGTCTACCCGCCGTTCTACCTGTTCGTACGGAGCATGGGCCGCCCGGTCGTCGAGGCCCGGCTGGGGCAGGACTGGCGGATCGACTTCGCCGAACTGGAGAACGCGTTCCGGCGCGCCACAGCAGGGGGCAGGCGGGCCGTGTATCTGCTGTGCAGCCCGCACAACCCCACCGGCACGTTGCACAGCGCCGAGGAGCTCGCGGCCGTGGCCGCCCTGGCGCGTACGTACGGGGTACGGGTCGTGGCGGACGAGATACACGCCCCGATCGTGGCCTCCGGCGCCGCCTTCGTGCCGTATCTGAGCGTGCCGGGCGCGGAGAGCGGCCTGTCCCTGATGTCGGCGTCCAAGGCGTGGAACCTGGCCGGGCTGAAGGCCGCCCTCGCTGTCGCGGGCCCCGAGGCCGCCGGTGACCTCGCGCGCATCCCCGAGGAGGTCAGCCACGGGCCGAGCCACCTGGGGATCATCGCCCATACCGCCGCGCTGCGGGACGGCGGCGGCTGGCTGGACGCACTGCTGGCGGGCCTGGACGAGAACCGGCGACTGCTGAGCCGCCTGCTGGCCGAGCAGCTGCCCGCCGTGGTCTACGAACCGGCGCGGGCCACCTATCTGGCCTGGCTGGACTGCCGGGCGCTGGGCCTCGGCGACGACCCGGCGGCCGCTTTTCTGGAGCGGGGCCGGGTCGCGCTGAGCTCGGGCATGCCCTTCGGCACGGGCGGCGCCGGTTTCGTACGCCTGAATCTGGCGACCTCACCGGAACTGATCACCGAGGCGGTACGGCGGATGGCCGCCTCCCTCTGCGCTTAGGGGCGGGGAGCCTCAGGCCGCGGTGGCGGTGGTGGCCTTGGTGCTCAGCTGCTGGATGACCTCAAGCAGCCCGGTGACGACCTCGGCGTCGTCGGCGGGGTGGGTCTCGGCGAAGCGGATCACGGAGCTGGGGATGGACAGCTTGACGTCCTCCAGCACGGCGCCGCCGGCGATGCCCGCGGCCTTGCGGGCCTCGTCCTGCGCCCACAGGCCACCGTACTGGCCGAACGAGGTGCCGACCACGGCGACGGGCTTTCCGCCGATCGCGCCGGCGCCGAACGGGCGGGACAGCCAGTCGATCGCGTTCTTCAGCACGGCCGGGATGGTGCCGTTGTACTCGGGCGAGAAGAGCAGCAGGCCATCGGCCTGGGCAACGACCTCACGCAGCCGGGCAGCGGCGGCCGGGGCGCCCGCCTCGATGTCGAGGTCCTCGTTGTAGAACGGCACCTCGGCCAGACCCTCGTACAGCTCGATCTCGACGCCTTCGGGAGCGTGCTTGGCGGCGGCCTCGGCGAGCTGGCGGTTGTGCGAACCGGCACGAAGGCTGCCGACGAGCGCGACGATACGTACAGACATGGCGTAACTCCTGAAGGAAGAGCGAGCTAAGATATTGGTTTAATGTTCTAGCACTTTCGCGGTCCGCCGTCCAAATGCGCTGGTGGGAGCGGTGCGGTCGGGCTGATAGGGGGTTCCTGGGCGCGCCGCCCAGCGAGGCGACCACCGCGTGGACGCCCTCGTGCTCCACCCGCATCAGTGGGTTCTTGCGGAGTCGTCAAGATGACGACGGGGTGCAACGGCGTTGCAACCTCGGCGGTGCTCTGCTGGCCGGATGACACAGGCCCCGCGCGTCGAGCTGACCCCCGCTGCCGCCGAGCTGCTGCGGCGACTGCGGGCGGACCACGGTCCGTTGATGTTCCATCAGTCGGGCGGCTGCTGCGACGGCAGCGCGCCCATGTGCTACCCGCGGGGCGAGTTCCGTACGGGCGCGTCCGACATCCTCCTCGAAGAGCTCCGGGTGGACGGGGTCGAGGAGCCGGTCTCCTTCTGGATGTCCAGGAGCCAGTACGAGCTGTGGAGCCACACCCGGCTCATTGTCGATGTGGTGGACGGGCGTGGCAGCGGGTTCTCGCTGGAGGCGCCGGAGGGGGTGCGGTTCCTGATCCGGTCGCGGCTGGCCTCAGGGCCGGAGACTGCCGACGACGTGGGCGGTGGCGGCGATGCCCTCATGGATGGTCGGCGCCATGCTCGTGCCCGCGAGGAAGAAACCGAGCAGGGCACAGACCACCGCGTGTGACAGCTTCAGCCCACCGTTGCGCAGAAAAATCGCTGCGAGCATCAGCAGGAGCAGCACCACCGAGATCGAAATGGCCATCGCCAACCTCCTCCGCCGCGCCGGAATTGCGGCATTCGGGCGTCAGTCTGGCGCAGCGGAGGGCCCGTACGGACGACTGGCATGCCCGCCGTACGGGTGGTGTTGGGTGGTGGGGCTTCGACTACTGGCCGCGGGCGCGGAGGAACAGCTCCAGACCGGCGAGGTCGTCGGTGTTGATGTGGTCGACGCGGGCGGCGAGCAACTCGCTCCAGACGGCGTCCCGGGCGGGCCCTGCGATGTCCGGGGTGGCCCAGAAACGGACGCGCTGCCCGCGGTCGTGCGCGAGGGACACCAACGCGTGCAGCTTTTCGCGTTCCGCGGCCGGGAATTGGCCGGTGCCGAGCCAGCTGAAGCTCTGCGTCCAGTTGCTGGAGATCAGCGGGATGAAGGAGGCGGGAGCGGGGACGGGGGCGGCGAGGTCGTCGAGGCGGCCGTCGTAGAAGGCGTGGCGGAGGCGCTGCGCCTCCATGGGCACGCGGGCGGCGCGGTCGCCGGAGATGACGGGGGTGACGGCGCCGAGGCGGACCTGCCCGTAGGCGTACGTGCTGAGCATCGCGCGGTAGTGCCGCAGCTGGCGGTCGAGTTCGAGGTAGGCGGCGGCGCCGTCGGTCTTGATGTCGATCAGCAGCTGGACGGGCCGGTGGTAACCGCGGTACACGGAGCCGTGGTTGGCGCGGACGCGCGCGAGGAGGGGGTCGAGGTAGAGGGAGCGCAGGGTGCGGGTGGGGTCGAGGTGGGCCGGTTCGTGGGCGACGAGCAGTTCCCCGTCCACGAGGAAGATGTCGGCCTCCACGCTGGTGAAGCCGTGCGACAGGGCGTCGTGGAGGGGCCGTTCGTGCAGGTAGTCGTTATGGGCGTGGGCCCGGCGCAGCGGCTGCTTCGGGTGCTTCGGGTGCTTTGGGCGGGCCTCCTGCGCGTGTGCGTACGCGGGCACGGCGACGGCTCCGGCCAGCGCGGCGGCGAGGGTGGTGACGGCTCTGCGGCGGGTGGTCAGCACGATGATGCCTCCGGGCTCTGCGGGTCGGGGACATCGGTGAGTATCCGTCGGGTGGGCCCCAATGGGCAGAGCAGCGCGAAGAGTTCGGCCACCTGTCACTTGACGCTTGGCGGCGCGTCGCCGATGCGGGGAGGGGGCGGCCCGCCGCGGAGCCGGGGCACGCGGGTGGCCTGGGCTGAAGGCGCGTCAGCCGTCGGCGTCCGCGCAGCCGCCCGGCTCCGGGCGGCCCGAAGACCCGGGCCCTTCCCGTAACTGGGGGCTGCGCCCCCAGACCCCCGTACCGCCCTTCGGGCGGTGTCCTCAATCTCCCCCTACGCCTAACGGCGTGGGGGGACCCCCAGACGGGCTTGAATTGCCGGGCCATCCGTCAACCAAGCCCCGCCGGCGGAAACCCAGCCCCTCCGCCGATTGAGGAGCGGGGTTCGGGGCGGAGCCCCGACGAGGGAGCCGGACATTCTCAGCCTCGCCGGCGATTGAGGCGCGAGGGCTCGGGGGCTACGGAGCCCGCAGGTCGACCAGGTCCGCCAGTGCCTCCTTGTGGCGGCCCGGCGTGCCCAACGCCAGTTCGTCGGACTTGGCGCGCTTGAGGTACAGGTGCGCCGGGTGTTCCCAGGTCATCCCGATGCCCGCGTGCAGCTGAACGCACTCCTCCGCCGCGTGCACCGCCGCCCGCGCGCAGTACGTCTGCGCGACCGCCACCGCGAGCGCCGCCTCCGGGCTGTCCGTCGCCAGCGCGTCCGCCGCGTTGCGGGCCGCCGCGCGTGCGGAGACGACCTCCAGCCATACCTGCGCCATCCGGTGCTTGAGCGCCTGGAACGAGCCGATCGGCCGGTTGAACTGGTGTCGCTCGCGGGTATGGCCGACCGTCTCCTCCAGGCACCATTCTGCGAGCCCCAGCTGCTCGGAGGCGAGCAGCCCCGCCCCCGCGAGCAGCCCACGGCGTACGGCCCGCTCGGCGCTCTCCGCGTCGGCGAGGCGGACGGCGCCGGCGCCACCGGCAGCGCCCGAGGTGCCGCTCACCGTCGCCAGCGGACGCGTCAGGTCCAGTGGGGTCTGCGCCTCGACCGTGAGGGCCGCCCTCTCGACCGCGTACAGCCCGTCGGGCTTCACCACGAGCAGCACGTCCGCGACCGCCGCGTCCGCGACCCCCGTGATCCTGTCGGCGCCGGCCGTGAGCGGCCCGTACGGAGACGCCGACAGCGGCACGGCGAGCACCGCGGTCCTCCTCCCCGTCGCCAGCTCCCCGATCAGCGCGGCGACGTCGGACGACTCGCGGTCGAGTGCGAGCAGCGTCTCGGTCGCGATCACCGAGCTGGTGAGATACGGCGCGGGCACGACACCGCGGCCCAGCTCCTCCAGCACGACGGCGGCCTCGCGGTGGCTCGCGCCCTGCCCGCCGAGCTTCTCGGGTACGAGCAGGCCCGCCGCGCCGATGTCCCGGGCGAGCGTCTTCCACAGCTCGGGGTCGTACGGCGTACCGGACTCCGCGCGCGCCAGGGCCGACGCCGTGTCGCCGCGGTCGGCGACCAGGGAGCGTACAGCGGCCCGCAGGTCGTCCTCGGCCTCCGAGTACAGCAGATCAGGCTCCGTGCTGATCGGGTTCATCCGGTTCATCGGGCGAGGTCCTTCCACGCGACGTCCTTGTCGTTGCGCGGCTCGGAGGGCAGCCCGAGAACGCGTTCGGCGACGATGTTCAGCAGCACTTCGCTCGTGCCGCCCTCGATGGAGTTGCCCTTGGAGCGCAGATAGCGGTAACCCGCGTCGCGCCCGGTGAAGTCGACGAGTTCGGGCCGGGTCATGGTCCAGTCGTCGTACAACAGCCCTTCCTCGCCCCGCAGCTCCACCTCCAGACCGCTGATCTCCTGGTTGAGGCGGGCGAAGGCGAGCTTCATTCCGCTGCCCTCGGGGCCGGGCTGGCCCGCGACGAGCTGCTGGCGCAGCCGCTCCGAGGCGAGCCGGGCGACCTCGGCCTCCACCCAGAGCGTCAGCAGCCGCTGGTGCAGTTCGTGAGTGCGCAGCTCGGGGCGTTCGCGCCAGGTCCGCGCGGCCGGGCCGATCATGCCGCCCTCGCGCGGCATGCGGCTGCCGCCGATCGATACGCGTTCGTTCATCAGGGTGGTCTGGGCGACCTTCCATCCTTCGCCGACCGCCCCGAGCCGGTGCGCGTCGGGGATGCGCACATCGGTGAGGAAGACCTCGTTGAACTCCGCCTCACCCGTGATCTGGCGCAGCGGTCGCACCTCTACGCCGGGGTCGGTCATATCGCAGATGAAGTACGTGATGCCCTGGTGCTTGGGAAGCTCCGGGTCGGTGCGGGCGATGAGGATCGCCCAGCGGGCCACATGGGCGCTGGAGGTCCACACCTTCTGCCCGTTGACGATCCAGTCGCCGCCGTCGCCGTCGCGTACGGCACGCGTGGACAGTGCCGCGAGGTCCGACCCGGCGCCCGGCTCGCTGAACAGCTGGCACCACACCTCCTCGCCGAGCCACAGCGGTCGCAGAAAGCGCCGCTGCACGTCCTCGGAGCCGTACCGCAGAATCGTCGGCGCGGCCATGCCGAGCCCGATGCCGATACGGCGCGGGTCGTTGTCCGGCGCGTCCGCCGCCGTCAGTTCGCTGTCCGCGACGGCTTGCAGCGAGCGCGGGGCGCCGAGTCCGCCGAGGCCCTTCGGGTAGTGCACCCAGGCGAGGCCCGCGTCGAAGCGCGCCTTCAGGAAGTCGGTACGGTCGGTGGCGGCGGGAGGGTGCGCGGCCAGTAGCTCCTTGGTACGGCTGCGTAGTTCGGCCGCAGCAGACATCGGATCCGTCATCGGCCTTCCCCCTGCGGGATGACGACCAGGCGGCCGGTGGTCGTGCCGTCGGCGACCCGCTGGACGGCGTCCGCGGCGTCCTTCATCGCGACGCGCCCGCTGATCAGCGGCTTGACCACGCCCTGCGCCGCGAGCTTGGTCAGCTCGTCATGGCAGGCGCGGATCGCGGCCGGATCCTTCTGGTTGTACAGGCCCCAGTGGAGGCCGACGATCGAGTAGTTCTTCACCAGGGCGTGGTTGAGCCCCGGCGCGGGAATCGCACCGCTGGCGAAGCCGACGATCAGGATCCGGCCCTCGAAGGCGACGCACTTCACGGACTTGGCGTAGGCGTCGCCGCCGACCGGGTCGTAGACGACGTCCGCGCCACGACCGCCGGTGGCGTCCTTGACCGCGGCGACGATGTCGTCCTCGCGGCGGTCGATGACGAGGTCGCAGCCCAGCTCCCGCGCGGCACGCGCCTTGTCCGCGCCGCCGACGACGCCGATGACCTTGGCACCGGCCGCCCTGCCCAGCTGGACGGCCGCGCTGCCGACGCCGCCTGCCGCCGCGTGGACCAGCAGCGTCTCCCCCGCCTGGAGGTGCGCCCGGCGGTGCAGCCCGAACCAGCCCGTCTGGTAGCCGATGTGCAGGGCAGCCGCCTCGGCGTCGTCGAGGCTGTCGGGCGCGGGCAGCAGGCCCGCCGCGTCGGCGACGACGTAGTCGGCGAAACCGCCGTCCGGCAGCGCGGGGTTGGCGATCACCCGGCGGCCGTCCTCGGTCTCGCCGCAGATCTCCACGCCCGGCGTGAAGGGCAGCGGCGGGCGCACCTGGTACTGGCCGCGGCAGAGCAGCGCGTCGGGGAAGTTGATGTTCGCCGCGCGGACCTTCAGCAGCAGCTGCCCCTCGCCCGGCGTGAGCCGGTCCACCTCTTCGAGCCGCATCACCTCGCCCGGCTCGCCGTTCCGGTGCACTCGCCATGCCTGCATTTCAGGGCCTCCGATCGACTGCGCTCATTCGGGCGCATACTAAGCGGTCGCTTGCCTCTACGGAAGCCCTGCGGAACGGTCTCAGCGCGTGAACAGCTCAAAGGGAACGGCGGGCCTGCCGCCGAAGCGCTCGGCGGCGGCCTGCGCGTTCTGGGTGAGGAAGCCGCGGCAGTACGCCTCCGGGTCCTCGTCCGTCAGTACCTCGATATAGCTGCGGTGCTCCAGCAGCGACTGTACGGAGCGCTCCAGACCCGCAGTCGCGTCGACGGCGTGGGTGGGGGTCGCGGAGCCCGCGACGGCCACCCAGCGCACCCCGTTCCACGGTTCGAGGCCCTGCTCGTAGACGAGTTCCGGGAAGATCCAGCGGTTTCCGGCGTCCCCGGCCGCATCGAGTGTCGCCCGGCCGACGGCCCGGTGGTCGGGGGTGTTCCAGGCGAGGCCGCCGCCCCAGGTGTCACGGTGGTTGAGGGTGATCACCAGCTCGGGGCGGTGGCGGCGGATGGCCGCCGCGATGTCCCGGCGCAGCCGGGTCCCGTACTCGATCACGCCGTCCTTGTGGTCCAGGAACTCCACCGCCGAGACGCCGACGACGGCCGCGCTCGCGCGCTGCTCGCGCTCACGCAGGGGGGCGCAGACGGCGGGTTCGATGGTGTCGATGCCCGCCTCGCCGCGGCTGGCGAGGAGGTACGCGACGTCCCGTCCGCTGTCGGTCCATCCGGCGACGGCCGCGGCGCAGCCGTACTCGAGGTCGTCGGGGTGGGCGACGACGGCGAGAGCGCGCTGCCAGTCGTCGGGCATGGGGTGCAGCTGCTGGGTCATGGGCTCGGTCGCAGGCTCGGTCATGGGCGCAGGATATGACTCCAAGCACGGCGGGCGGCGAAGCGTGGCTTGCGCCCGCCCATGGGACACACGTGTCATATGGGCGGGCGGGGCGTACGGGCATACGGGCATACGGGCATGGGCGTGCGGAGACCTGGGTCAGCCCGTCGGGAAGTTGTCCGCCGTCCTGATCCGGTCACGGACCCACACGCCGGCGGGCTTGAGCGGCCCGGTACCGGTCCAGGGACCGTTGTTGGCGCAGGTGCCTGTTCTGAAGACGGCGCCGGAGCGGAAGTCGTCGGAGTAGTTCCAGTTGGACCAGCTGATCTTCTTGCTCGCCATCAGATCGATGTACTGCTGCGCCTGGGCGAAGTTGTTCGCGCCGTCGCCGGAGTAGGTCTGGGTGCCGAACTCCGTGACGAACATGGGGAGCTTGTCGGCGGCGCGGGAGAGGGCGCCCAGGTACGCGGCGCCGTGCGAGCCCGCGTAGAAGTGGAAGGTGTACATGATGTTGGACGCGTTGACCGGGTTGTTCACGATCTCGGTCTCGTTCGAGCCGTCGGAGACGCCGAGGGACGACCAGCCGCGGGTGCCGACCAGGACCGGGGTGTCCGGGTCATGCTGGCGGATGACCGGGATGAGCTGCTCGGCATAGCTCTTGATGGTCGGCCAGCTGACGCCGTTGGGCTCGTTGGCGATTTCGTACAGGACGTTGGTCTTGCCGGCGTGGCGCTGTGCGATCTCGGTGAAGAAGGTCTTGGCGCGGGAGAGATTGTGGTTCGGGTCGCCGGGGCTGAGCATGTGCCAGTCGACGATCGCGTACATGCCGCGCGCGGTGGCCTGCTCGATCATCGAGTGGACCAGGTCGGTGAAGCGGCGCGGGTTGGTCTCGTAGCCGTCCTCCTGGATGTACATGGAGATACGCATGACATCGGCGTTCCAGTCGGTGGCCAGGGCGTCGAGCGAGCCGGAGGTCACGCACTGGCTGTACCACTGCAGGCCGTGGGTGCTCATGCCGCGCAGCTGGATGGGTTTGCCGTACTGGTTGCAGAGCCTGGCGCCACAGACCCGGAGCTGTCCGTTGATCCCGACGGGGGTCACGGCCGCGGCTTCCTGGGTGACGGGTGCGGTGGGGGCGGCGGGGGCAGCAGCGGGTGCGGCGGGTGCCGCGCTGAGGCTGAGAAACAGGGCGGCGGCGCCGAGCGTGCCGACGCGGCTGAGCGAGCGTAACCAGAACCGTGCGGATCTCATGGGGGCCTCCGTCGCCTGCGCGGGTATGGAATCGAAAGGAAACCTTCCTAATAGATGGATAGCAGCCGCCACTTCACCTTGCAAGGTTGCCGCTCGGGGCCAAGAAGCGGCCGTCGCCGGAGCGTCGGCTACGGTGCTGGGTGTGATGATCGACAGAGGGGACACAGAAGAACCGGGAACCGCGCTGGTCATCGCAGCCGCCCCGGTCGGCAAGGGCCGCCTCATGGACGCGAGTTCCGTACTGCCCGCGCTCGCCGCCGTCCCGCCCAGCGTGCTGACCGGCACCCGGGCCGCGACGGTGATCGAGCTCGCCGATCCCCTCGACCCCCAGACCGTACTGACCCGGATCCGCGCCGCCGCGACCGCGGAAGGGCCACTGTCGCTCTACATCGCCGGGCAGTTGCAACTGGACCGCAAGCAGCGGCTGCCGCACCTCGCTCTCGCGCGGACGACGCCGACGACCGTGCGCTATACGGCACTTCCCTGGCACTGGCTCGCGGGCGAGCTGGCGATCCGGCGTCCGGGCACCACCACTGTGGTCGTGGATCTGGTCGCCGACACCGAGGCGTGGCAGCACCTCGCGGCGGAGGGCCTGACACTCGGGCACGGCACCCGTCTCTACGGACGGATCGCGCCCGCTTCTCCGCCGCGGCGGGGTAGCGCTGAGCCCGCCTATCTCAAGGCGTGCGCCGCGATCTGGCGCAGCGGGGCCAGGCCCGGTCCTGCCGCGCTGCACGAACAGGCCGCGGCGCGGGCGGGGTTGGGGGCCGAGGGCGACGCACTGCTGCTCGCGATCGGCGGCGTCGCGCCGGTGGGCGGCGACCGCGCGCAGGCGGCATCCGCCGCGCAGGCCACCCCCGCTGCCCCGGCTGCCCCAGCTGCCCCCGCCCCAGAGGCCGCGGTCGCGGTCGCCGACCCGCATCCGGTAATTCTCGCCGCCGCGCAGGCCGGGCGGCACGGCGAGGCCGCTGCCGCCGCCGCTGCCTGGGAGCAGCAGGAGCTGCGTACCCACGGTCCCGGTTCGGCGCAGGCCATCCACTGGATGGAGGTCCGGGCCGATCTCGCCCGCCTCGCCCAGGACCCCGGCCTCAGCTGCGAGTTGTGGATGGCCGCCGCCCATGCCCGGCTGGCACGCCACCAGGCTCCGGACGACCCCGACGTCGAAGGCGCGGTCGACCGGGCGCACCACCAGTGGGAGCAGATCCGCGACCTGTCCAGGGCCCGGTCGCTCGCTCCCGCCCTCGTCGGACTGCGCCGTGATGTGCCCGGCCGTCAGCGCGGGGCGCTCCAGGTGCTCCAGCGACGCCTGGAGAGCCTGCACACGGGCCCGGCGCAGCGCGGAGACGGTCGCAGAAACGGTTGATCCGCGCCGGGTCCCGTACCGATCGGTTCACCTCCCCCGCGGGAAATCGGCGAGCGACGCGATATCGACCGTGTAGTTGAGCAGGTGCAGCGGCGCGGCCCGTACCCCGGCCGCCTCCAGCGCTCGCCAGTACGCGCGTGCCAGCGCCCCGTCGACCAGGCCATGGACCAGCGGCAGGCTGGACGCGGAGTCGGAGTCGGCAGCGGAGTCGGCGGCGTGCAGGAGCGATTCCAGCCGACAGGAGGCGATCGTGCCCGGCAACCATGGCTGCGCCGCGTAACCGGCGGCGGCCATCGCCGGAAGCCCCTCGGTCACCCGCCTCTCGGTGTCTCCGACGGTGAACAGTCCGCCGCCGACGACGATGACGTCACGCTGTCGCCGCATCCGTTCAATGGCGCGTGCCGCGTCGAAGCAGTGCGGAAACGAGTCGTCGACCACGATCGTGCCGGGCCGCAGCCTGTCGACGTCAAGGAGCGTTCCCCCGCCGCTGACCGCGGTGACGACGAGGTCGGCCTCGTATACGGCGGCGGGCAGCCCCGGATCGGACTCCACCTGACTTACGGACTCGGCCAGACCGCGGCGGCGCAGGTCATCGGCAAGTTCCTTCAGGCGCGGCCCGCTTCCGGCGACGTCGCACAGCAACAGCCGGGCCGGTGGGCGCCGAGCCTGGGTCAGGAGCAGTTCCAGGGACGAACTCCCGATGGAACCCAGGCCCACCACAGCGACGACGAGCCCGCTCAGCTCGCGGCGAGTGGCGTCCAGCGCGGCTTGGACGGTCTTGACGACAGACACCGCCGTGGCCGCATGGCCGGTGGTGACGGGCGCCGCGCCCGTCTCCCGCAGGACCCCGAAGCCGTAGCCGGTGAGCGCGGGGATCATGCCGGCCAGCGACACGCACCGCGCGCCGAGTGACATCGCGTGCGCCACCGCCCGCGCGGTATGGCCGACGAGGGCCTCGCCCGGCGCGAGTTCGTCGGCGAACAGGGGGAGGCAGATGAACCCGGAGCGGCCGAGCGGCGTGGTCAGCTCCTCCAGGAGGCGGGGGCGGGCGTCGGGGAACAGCAGGGAGCGCAACTCCTCGCGGGGCAGCGTCTGAGTCGGCAGCCCGACGAGCCCGGCGAGGTGTGCCGGGGACGGCAGATAGCCGACGAGCGCGGCGTCCAGCTCCGGCCCGCGCGCAACCTGGACCGATTGGCTGAGCTGGTCGCGCAGCGCGTCCGTGAACACCGTGAAAGCCGCCGGGGTCAGGGCGGCTGCCGCGGCCCGCAGCGTAACCCGCAGGCCTTCGCCGACCGGGCGGACCGCCAGGAACACATCCGTACCCACGGGAGGCGGCGCGAGTTCGGTGTCCCCCTCGTCCCAGGACAGGGTCAGCGAGTCGCTGACCGGCGGGCCGAGTGCGGAGAAGTCGAGGAAGGTGAAGAAGAACTGGGCGGACAGCGGCAGTCCGCCGGGCAGCCGCTGACCGCTGTCCCCATTGCCTCCGTACGTTGTGGATGTCCTGGCAGCGGCGACCTCGGCCGCGACCCGGCGCAGGTCGGTGGCGAAGTCCCGGTGGCTCGCCGGGGCACCCGGCCGAAGTGGCACAGCCGCGGCGAACGGGCCGAACAGGCGGTTCGCGTCCGGCAGCGGATGATCTCGCCCGCTGACGGCGAGGCCCAGTACGAGGTCCTGTTGACCGGTGAGTTCGGTCAGTGCCCGGTAGTACGCGGTGAGCACCGGCGCGTACAGCGTCGCCCCGGCGTCGGCGGCCAGTCGGCGCAGCCCGTCGACGTGCTCCGCGTCCAGCGTGAATCCGGCCGACAGGAACCCCTGGCTCCGGTGACCTGTGTGCCGGCCGTCGGTGCCCGTGCGCAGCACCGGGGGCCGGTACGGGGCGGTCAGGCGGGATCGCCAGGCGTCGGCTGCCGGATCCGCGGCGGCCTCGGCAGCCGCGGGCACCGGCCGTTCGAGGAGGGCCGCGTAGTCGCGGAACGTGGCGCGCAGCGGAGGCAGCCCGGCCGGCTCGCCACGGCCGAGACGGTCGTAGACGGCGAGCAGTTCCCGTCCGAACAGGGCCGCGCTGTAGCCGTCCCCGATGAGATGGTGCGCGTGGACGAGGAGCACATGCTCGTCCGGTGCGACGGTGAGGAGCCGAAGACGCAGCAAGGGCCAGGTCCACGGCTCGAAGCGGCGGCGCTGTTCCGCGGCGACCCGGGCGTCGAGCAGCTCCGGCGAGGCGAGCGTCTCGAAGTCGACGGGGAGCCGCATCGAGGGCGGCAGCTCCTGCTGGACCGGCGGCCGGGCTCCGGCGGGGAAGACGGTACGCAGCATGGGGTGACGTGCGACGAGAACGTCGACCGCGCCCTGGAAGTGGGCGGTACGCAACGGCCCCCGCAGGCGCAGGCGGGCGAGCCAGGCGGAGTTGGTTTCGGGCGCGAGCGCTTCGGCGAGCAGGAAGCCACGCTGGGTGGGAGTGAGCGAGTACGGCGATGGTCCGGTGCCGGTCGGCAAGTCCTCCGCTCCCGTGGAGTCGACCGGGTCGTGCTCGTCCGCCGTCGCGTCGATCTGTGCGGCGAGCGCGGCCAGTGTGCCGTGCGCGTAGATGACGGTCGGTCTGGGCAGTACCGCGAACTGTTTCTCCAGCCGCGCGAACACCTCCAGGACGAGGAGGGAGTCGCCGCCGAGGGCGAAGAAGTCGTCCTCGCGGCAGACCGTCGGAACGTCCAGCAGCACGGACCATATCTGTGCCAGCCGGAACTCGGTCACGGTCGCCGGAGGGGTGCCACCGCCATGGGTACCGGCAACGGTCGCGGGATCGAGCCGGCGGCGGTCGATCTTGCCTGTGTCGGTGAGCGGAAGCGCCTCTACGAGCTCAATACGGGCCGGAAGCATATAGCCCGGCAGGATGGCGGCGAGGTGGGCCCGCAGCGCCGCCGCGTCCGGCGCCGGGACATCGCGCCGGGGCTCGACAAAGGCCGTCAGCCGGTCGTTCCGGTGAACCACGGCTGCGCGGGCCACACCGGAGTGGGTCTGCAACACCGCCTCGATCTCGCCGAGTTCCACCCGGTGTCCACGGATCTTCACCTGGTCGTCGAGGCGGCCGAGGAACTCCAGCGCGCCCTTCGGACCACGGCGGACCCGGTCACCGCTGCGATACCACCGTCGGCCGTCGCGCTCGGTGAAGGCGGCAGCCGTGAGCGACGGCTCGCCGAGGTAGCCGGGTGTCAGGCCGGTTCCGGCGATGAGCAGTTCACCGGGTTCGCCGGGGGCGCAGGGGCGTCCGTCCTGGTCCACCACCTCCAGGTGGGTCCCCGCTACGGGGTGGCCGATCGGCAGCCCGCGCACGTCGTCGCCGGGGCGGGCGTCGATGATGTGACAGGTCGCGTTGATCGTGGCTTCCGTCGGCCCGTACAGGTTGGCGATGCGCTGCCCGGCGCCGAACAGGTCGTACCAGCGCCGGACATAGGCGGCGGGCAGTGCCTCACCGCCGACGTGGATCCAGCGCAGCGCCGACAGGTCGGGGGGTGCCAAACCCCGTCGTACCCGGGACTCGGCGGCCGTGAGCAGCTGCTCCCACAGGGTCGGTACCGAACTCCACACCGTGATCCGGGTCTGCTCGACATGATCGAGGAGCAGTTCGGGGTCACGTACGACATGGCGGTCCGCGGTCACCACCGTGGCGCCGACGAGCAGTGGGGCGAGCAACTGGCGGACCGAGGCGTCGAAGCAGACCGAAGCGGTCTGGGCGAGCCGGTCACCGGCGTGGTACCCGAAGGTGTCCAGGGCCCAGTCGAGGTAGTTCTCCATGGCCCGGTGCGTGATGGGCACCGCCTTGGGGCGGCCGGTGGAGCCGGACGTGAAGATCACATAGGCGGTCGCTTCCGGGTCGCGGACGACCGCATCGGTGCCTTGCGGGGCCGGTGCCGGATCGTCGACGCAGACCGGTACGACACCGGCGTCCCCGTCGGCCAACGCGCGCGTGGCGGTGTGGCAGACCACGGTACGGACCTGGGCCCGGGCGAGCTGGTCGGCGAGGCGGGCCGCCGGGTGGCCGGAGTCCAGCGGTACCCATCCGGCACCGGCCCTCAGGATGCCAACTACACCGACGACGGTGTCGACGGTGTCGACGCCCGGCTCGGTGAGCAGCCCCACCAGATCCCCGGCGGCCACGCCCTGGGCGCGCAGCCGGGCGGCGAGCCCTGCGGAGGCACGATCGAGCGCCCCGTAGGTCATCGTGGTCGTGCCGGTGTCGATGGCGACGGCGTACGGGGTCGCTCGGAACCGGTCGTACAGGCGCTCGGCGACCGAGACGGGTGCGAGTGACGCCGCTGTCTCCTCGGGCCTGGCGGCCAGCAGGGCCAGTTCCTCCGCATGCTCCCGCGCCAGGCGGGCCACGGTCGCCCGGTCGAAGAGCGAAACCGGGAAGTTCCAGGAGAAGCGCAGCGTTGCCCCGTCCTCCCAGCACAGCAGGGAGAGTCGGGTCGCGGCGGACGCGGTTCCGGCCGCGGTCGGCCGTACGGTGACGGGGCAGCCATCGGCAGTCGCGGCCGGGAAGCGGGCGAAGCTGAAGCCCGCCGGGCCTGCCGTACGTGGTCCACGGCTGTCGGCGGGCAGGAGCCTGGCCAGGTCGAGGCTGGTGAGACTCGCATGCCGCTCGCTCTCCAGCCAGACCCGCCGCAGCCGCTCGGCCAGTTCCGGCACCGGCTCGTCGGGGTCGACCCGCGCGAGCAGCGGCAGCGTGTCGGCGAGCGGACCGACCAGTCGCTCGACGCCGTTGAGCCGCGTCTCGCGGCGGGCGCGGGCGACGTTGACGGCCACGTCGCGCTGTCCGCTCCACCGCGCCAGAGAGCGCGCGTACGCGGCGAGCATGAGGTGGAACAGCGAAACGCCGTGCGTGGCGGCGCATTCTCGGAGCGTTGCGGTGAGCGCCGGGTCGGTGGCCACCTGATGGGCCGCGAGCGGCGGCGCGGGCGGCGCGCCCGGATCGCGGTCGTACGGAAGCCACGGCGGCTCGGCCCGCGCGGCCAGGGCTTCGCGCCAGTACCGCTGGTCCTGGGCGAATGCCGTCGAGGACCGTGCTGCCTCGGAGGCGTCCGCGTACTCGGCGAAGTCCGCTTCGAGCGGAGGCAGCGTCGGCGTACGGCCCTGGGTGAGCGCGGTGTAGACCGACCACAGTTCCTCGCCGAGGATGTTCAGGCTGTATCCGTCACCGGCGGCGTGGTGGATCACCAGGACGAGGTGGGCGAGTTCCGTGCTTTCACGGGCGAGCACAGCGCGTACGGGCGGTTCGGCCGCGAGGTCGAAGGGCTCGTTGCACAGGGCCTCTTCGAGTTTTTCGAGCTCTTCGAGTCCTTCGAGCCCCTCCCCGCTGCCCGCCAGGTCACGTATCTCGTACCAGGCGGACAGGGGTGCGGGCGGCGCGATGGACTGCTCGGGCCGCCCGGCGCTGCCCGGCCGGATACGCATACGGAGCATGGGATGCCGCTCCGCGAGGAAGGCGAGGGCCTGTCCCAGCAGTCCGGCGTCGAGGGGGCCGCTGATCGTCTGCCGTACATACCCGTAGGAGCAGACGTCCTGGTGCAGTCGGCCGTTGGTGTGGAAGGCGCGCTGCACCGGAGTGAGCGGGAACGCAGCGCCGCCGTCCGCCTCGGCTGTGACCGGCTTCGGTGCGGGCCGCGGTGCGTCGCCGGAGGTGCCGCCCTCGACGTGGGCGGCGAGCTCGCGGATGGTCCGGTGTTCGAAGAAGAGCGTGGTCGAGAGCGGCGCGTCCAGCTCTTTTTCGAGCTGCTTGACGAGATCGACGGCGGCGAGGGAGTCCAGCCCCATGGCGAGGAACGGTTCGTCGTCGGGGATGGTGCCGGGCGTACGGTCCAATGCCACGGCCAGCAGCCCGCGTACGACGTCGGCGACGCCGGACGCAGACGCCGCGACTGCGCGGGAGGCAGCGGGCGCGGGTGTGGGTGCGGGTGCGGTTGGGGCGGGCGCCGGCGTCGTCAGGTCGGCGACCAGCAGCTGAGCGGCGTCGACGCTCTGTGCCGCGTGAAGGGCCGTCAGCGCGGCATCGGTGGTGAGCTGGGCCGGTCCGCGGGCGGCGACGGCGTGCCGGATGCCTGTCGCGGCGGCCAGCCCCGTTTCGGCGAATGCGGCGAAGTTCAGTGACTGCCAGGGCCTGCCTGCCGCTCGTTCGGCGGCGGCGAAGGAATCGAGAAAGGCGTTGCCCGCCGCGTAGTCGCCGAGCGCGCCCGCCAGGCCGGGCAGCGCCGACGCGATCGAGGAGAAGGCCACACACACGGCGGGGCGGTGGCCGTACTGCCGCAGGGCCCGGGAGATGAGGAGACTGCCACGCGTCTTCGCGGCGAGGACCTGGGCCATCTCCTCGGGTGTCTTGGTCCGCAGTGTGCCGGGGCGCACCACTCCGGCGGCGTGGAAGACCGCGTCCAGGGCAGGCAGCTCTGCCAGGAGCGCGTCGACATCCGCCTCGACGGAGACGTCGGCAACGCGGTAGCGCGCCGAGGCACCGAGTGCGTCGAGGTCTTCGAGCAGTTGCGCGGGCGGTTGCGGGGAACGGCCCGCGAGTACGAGGGTGGGCCGGCCGCGGCCCGCCAGGTCACGGGCGAGCGCGGCACCGATCCCGCTGCCGCCGCCGGTGATCAGGTACGTCCCGTCGGCGGGGAGGGGACGCGCGGACTGGGCCGTGTCGGTCGCTACGGCCACGGGTGTACGGGTGAGCCGGCGGCCCGCCCGCCACGCGACGGTGGAGGCCGGACCCGGTACGCCTGGTGCGGCCAGCTCGTGTTCCAGGGCGTCAAGACGGTCGGCCAGGCTGTCCAGCGAGGACAGGTCGACGCCGGCCGCCACGAGTCCGGGAATCTCCTCCGGCAGGGCGAGGGTGAGCCCGGTGAACAACGCCTGTGCGGGGCGGAGCTGTTCGCGGGCGGCGACACCTGTGGCGTGTACGTCCTCGGTGACCACGATCAGCCGGGCGGGACGGGCGTCACCGAGCTGCCGGAGCAGCTCGTGGAACGTCGTCAGGGTGGTGTGCTGGGTGGTGTCGAGCGCCGCCACGGTGTCGAGGTCGGCAGCGGGCCCGGCGATCAGCACAATGGTGTCCGGCACCGTGCCGCCCTCGGGCGCGGTGATCCGTTGGGCAAGTCCTCGGAGCATCGGCGAGTCCGGCCCGACGAGCGCGACCGTACGCGCCCCGCCGTCGGCCGTCACCGGAGAGCCCTGCCATACGAAACGGTGCAGCAGTCCCGACCTCGGGGGTTCGACCGATGACGGCTGGTGCTGGAACGGGTAGGTGGGCAGGGCTACGCGGGCCCGTCCGGCGGCGAGGGCCGTACGGTCCACGGCCGTGCCACGCGACCACAGCCGCCCCAGGGTCTCCAGCAGAGCCCGCACATCGGCACTGGTGTCCGTCGGCAGCGCCGCCGACACGACAGCCCCGGCCGGCGCGACGGCGCGGATTGCCCCTGCCAGAGTGGCCCCGCGGCCGAGTTCGAGGAACGTGTCGTACCCGGCGTCCATCGTCCGTTCGACGGCGGCGCCGAACCGCGCCGCCCAGTCCGCGGGCTCCTCCAGTTGCCACTGTGCCGTGATCGCGCCCGCCATGGCGTCATCGAGGCTGAGCGCTCCGGCGACGCATGCCGCGGCGATCTCGCCGACCCCGTGGCCCACGACGGCGTCCGGGCGCACACCCCAGGCCTGGAGCTGGCGGGCGAGTGCGATGCCGAACGCGACAGTCAGTGGCCGGGCGACGTCCGTACGGGCGAGTTCGGCGGGTGTCACATCGGAGTCCAGGCACCATGCCGCCAGGCTGCGCCCGCGCACCGGGCCGAGGAGTTCGGACGCCTTCTCAAGGCTTTCCCGGAAGGCCGGCGCGCTCTCGTACAGCTCACGGCCGTACCCCGGGGCCTGCGCACCCTGGCTGGGCAGGAGGAACACAGTCCTGGGGCTCGACCGCGCAATCGTGTGGGCGGGCCCGGCGGCGAGCTGTTCCGCCAGGTCTCCGTCCGCCACGATGGCGAGGCGGCAGGGGCCGTCGTCCCGGGCGGTGTTGGCGGTCGCGCAGACGTCGCCTTCGTCCAGCGCCGGGTGGGCCGACAGATGGGCCGCGAGTGCGGACGCGGCTGCGCGCAGGGCCGGGGCACTGCGCGCCGACAGCGTGAGCAGGTGCGGACCGGGGACCGGGGACGGCTGGTGGGGCGGCGCCGGTGGGGCCTGTTCAAGGATGGCGTGCGCGTTGGTGCCGCCGAAGCCGAAGGCGTTGACCCCGGCCGTCAGCGGGCCCGGCCCGGCCCAGTCGCGCAGTTCGGTGACCACGTCGAATCCGGCGAGGGCGGGGGCGGGCGCGGGCGGTGCGTGGTGCAGGGAGGCGGGAAGCTGCCGGTGGCCCAGCGCCAGTACGACCTTCACCAGGCCCGGCATTCCGGCGGCGTTGAGCAGATGGCCGAGATTGGTCTTCACCGAGCCGAGCAGCCGCGGCTTTCCGTCCGCGCGGGGCGGGAAGGCGTGGGCGAGTGACTTCATCTCGATCGGGTCGCCGATCGCCGTGCCGGTGCCGTGGGCCTCCACGTAGGACACTGTGCCGGGATCGACACCCGCGTCCTGGTACGCCCGCGCGACGACCTCGCGCTGCCGCAACGGATTCGGCGCCATCAGGCTCAGCGACCGGCCGTCGTTGTTGACCGCTGTGCCGCGCACCAGGGCGAGTACGGGGTCGCCCGCGCGTCGCGCGTCATCGAGGCGGGTCAGCACGATCACCGCGCCGCCCTCGCCGGGGACGAAGCCGTCGGCGGCGGAACTGAAGGCGCGGCAGCGCCCGGTGGGCGACAGCGCCTGTGCCGCTTCCAGATGCTGGTACGCGGTCGGTGTGAGGTTGAGGTTGACCCCGCCCACGACGGCGATGTCGCATTCGCCGTCCTCGATGCTGCGGCGGGCGAGGTGGAGCGCGACGAGGGCGGAGGAGCAGGCGGTGTCGACGGCGATCGCAGGTCCGTCCAGGTCCAGACTCTGCGCGACGCGGGCGGCGATGAGATTGGGCAGACTGCCGAGCAACGCGAGAACGCCCGGCTGTGATCGCTCGGCGGGTCCGGTAGCTCCGGCTCCGACGCGTCCAGCAGGTCCCGCAACTCCGGCGGATCCAGCCGCTCCGGCACGTCCGGCAGACCCGGCAGACCCGGCCGCTACGGCTCCGCCGCGTCCGGCAGACCCGGCAGACCCGGCAGGTCCAGCGGGCCCGGGGGACCCGGCGGATCCGGCAGGCCGCGTAGCCTCGGCGGGCCCGGCGGACCGGGCATGTCCAGCAAGCCCGGCACCAGCGGCACCAGAAGGCCCGGCAAGTCCGGCAGGTCCCGCAGCTCCGGCGGATCCAGCCGCTACGGCTCCGGCACGTCCGGCAGACCCGGCAAGTTCAGCGGGCCCGGCAGACCCGGCGAGTCCCCCAGGCCCCGCAGATCCAGCGGGCCCGTCAAGTCCCACAGCTCCCGCAGTCTCGGCGGAGCCAACGAGGCCCACGGGTCCAGCAAGTCCGGCAGACCCAGCTCCGGCGGGTCCGGGAGACCATGCAGGTCCGGCAGTTCCAGCAGCCCCGTCGGACCCGGCGGATCCAGCAGCCCCGTCAGATTCGGTAACTCCGGCTCCGCCGAATCCGGTAGGCCCGGGGAATCCGGCAGGCCCGGCGAGGTCCGCACGCTCGGCAAGGCCCTGGGCGAGCAGTTCCCGGTGCCCGCTCTCGCCGACCGCCGCGAAGACGCCGATCCGGCGGTCCCGCCGTCGCGGACCCGCGTAGCCCGCGCGCTCCAGGGCCTCGTGTGCGAGTTCCAGGAACAGCCGCGCCTGCGGATCGATCGCGCGGGCCTCCTCCTCGCCCACACCGAAGTAGCCCGCGTCAAAGGCGCCCGGATCGTCGAGGAACGCTCCCCAGCGGGCGGTCCCGTCGCCCGGTGCCGGCCACCGGCCCGCCGGGACTTCGGTGACGGCGTCCTGGCCCGCCGCGAGGAGGTCCCACCACGCCTCCGGAGTGTCCGCGCCGGGGAACCGGCAGGCCATCCCGGTGATCGCGGTGGTCGCGGTCATGGCGGGGGTCGCGGTGGCGGCGGCCGGGGCATCGCGCTGCGCCGCGACCCCCAGGGGGCGCGGCCCGTCGGTCTCCCCCGCGAGTACCTGATCCACGAGTGCGGCGACCGTGTCACAGTCGCGCAGGACGGACGGTCGCACGGTGATACCGAACGTGTCCTCCAGCGCGGCCAGCACCTGCATGGCCTTCAGCGACGAACCGCCCAGGGCGAGGAAACGATCCTGCAAGCCGATCTCGGTCTCCGGCAGGTCCAGCACCTGCGCCCAGATACGACGGACGGCACCTTCGGTGTCCCTGCGCGAGCGGAGCTGCGGTGTCGGAACCGCAGCCCCGACCGCAGCCCCGACCGCAGCCTCAACCACAGCCCCGACCGGACCCGGCACCACACCGCCGAGCTTCCCGGCGTACTTCCCCGCCTCGAAGCGGGCCCGCAGCCGCTGCCGCTGCACCTTGCCGCTCGTCGTACGGGGAAACGCCCCCGCGGCCAGCGGCAGCACCCGTACGTCGTCATGCGCCAGCACCTCGCGCACCCGCGCCGCCACCCGGTCCAGGACACCGTCCACCGTGGCGCGCGGCGGCCTCGCCCACTGGACGAAGACCACGACGCGCTCTCCTCCGGTCACCGGATCGGTGGAGCCGATGACCGCTGCCGTTCCCGGCGGCAGCCCGGGCGTGTCCGCCGCGACCGCTTCGAGGTCCGGAGCGTAGAAGTTCCGGCCGTTGATGAAGAGCACATCCTTGTGACGGCCCGTCACACACAGTCGGCCATCGCGCAGGAACCCCGTGTCGCCGGTGCGCAACCACCCGTCGGCGAACGCCGCGGCGGTCGCCTCGGGAAGGCCGTGGTAGCCGCGTGCCACCTGCGGGCCGCGGACCTCGATGTGCCCGACCCACCGGTCACCCAGCGGCGTCCTCCCGTCGTCCACGACGCGCACCGCACAGCCGGGCACCGGATGCCCCACATCCATCAGCTCCACCCGCTCCGCGGCGGGCGCGCCCGCCGCGGCGTCCACCGCCCGGCCACGGCTCAGCGCCGCCCGGTCCAGTACCAGTGGCGCCGCCACCTCCCCCAGCGGCGGGAACGCGACCGCCACCGTGGCCTCCGCCAGGCCGTAGACGGGTTGAGCGGCCCGCGCGTCGAGCCCCGCCGGCCGGGTCCTGCGGGCGAACTCGCGCCACACCGTCGGCGAGATGGGCTCCGCGCCCACCAGGAGCAGTCGTACGCGGGAGAGATCGAGCCCTGCGAGCGCCGCGTCCGGGATCCGTCGTACGGCCAGGGCCAGCGCGAAGTTCGCCGCCGACAGGATGGTCGCCCGGTGCCGCTCCGCCATCTCGAACCACATCAGCGGCCGTTTGGCGAACGACAGCGGTCCGAGCTTCACCTGCTTGGCCCGTGCGGCGAGCGGCGCCAGGTGCGTGCCGATGAGCCCCATGTCGTGGAAGTACGGCATCCAGCTCGCCACCACGTCGTCGGGCGTGAGGGCCGTCGCGATCCGTATCTGTTCCAGGTTGGCGAGTACGCAGGCATGGGTCAGTTCAACGCCTTTGGGCGACCCGGTGGAGCCCGAGGAGAACTGCAGGAACGCCAGATCGTCCGGCGCCCGCACCGGCAGCCGGTCAGGCGCCTGCCCCTCCCGCAGCGCTGCCAGGCCCAAGGGGCGTACGTCCGCAGGCAGTTCGGCGAGCAGCGGCGCGGTCGACTCATCGACAACAACGGGCGGCCGGCCGAGCAGCTCCCACACCGGGAGAATCAACCGCGCGTCGGGAGCCAGCGGTACGGGCACCAGACCTGCCGCGAGCGCGCCCCAGAACATGGGCTGGAAGTCGTCGCTGCGGTCCGCGACGATGGGCACGCATGTCCCCGGGGACAGTCCGGCGGCGAGCAGGCCACCGGCGACCCGCAGCGATTCGTCGCACAGCTCGCGCAGCGTGACGACGCGTTCGCTGCCATCGCCGCGAACGTGGACGATGACCTGCGCAGGTGCCGCCAGAGCAGCGTCCAACAGCACCTGCGGCAGCGTCATTCCACGGTTTGATTCGATCACCGAATCGTTCTATCAGAACGGGCCAAATCGAGGCGTCCGGCCACCCCGGTCACCCCGGCAGCGCCTCAGCGCCGTACGAGTTCGAGCCGGTACTTCCGCGTCCGTGTCCCGTCCTCACTGGTCACCGTGACGACGGCCACCGTCCGATGGCTCTTGCTCGCCTTCTCGGCCGTCACCGTGACGGTCGCATACGGGTCGCCCGCCGTCGCCGTGACCGCGCTGCGGCCCGGCTGCCCGGTGACGACCCGGTAGTTGGTCGTGTCCGGGTCGAACGGTGCCACGGGAACCCCGGCCACCTCGATCGACGCGGCCGTGTCGTCCGAGGAGACCCCGGGTGTCCTGGCGTACAGCTCGATCTCGCCCACCGTGAGGTAGCCGCCCGGACGCGCGGTCATGACCACGCGGACTTCGGTCGCCGGTCCCGCCGACAGCGGGACGTCGACCACCGGTGTGCCCTCCGTGCCCACCTGGACATCGCCGCTCGCGTCGACCCACGCGCCGTCGGCCGCCGCCCGCACCTGCACCTTCAGGCTCTGGGCAAAGCTGGCGGTGTCCCCGTCCCGGTGGAAGTGCGTCACGATCCGCCGCACGTCCTGTGCCGCCGGCAGCTTGAAGGTGATGGTGTCGGAGGGGTTCTTCGTCCCGGACTTCCAGTTCGACCAGGCCTTCTCGGCCGGATTGCCGTTGCGCAGGCCCGCCGCGGAGTACCCGCTCTCGGTGAACGTGGCGCTGACCGCGACCCCGTCGTCGAGCGCGGCGTTCCTCTCCGCCGCTTCGGTGACCTGCACGCGTACGGTCGCGGCGGCCGTGGAGCCGCCGACGATCTGGGCGACTCCGCGCAGCGTCACGACCCCGGTGGTGTCGAACGCCCCGTCCGGCGCGGGGTTCCAGGTCACGGGAAGACCGGCCTTGCCGCCATGTGCGCCGACGCCGGTGACCGTGGCCGGGAGTTCAGGCCGCCCGCCCACGTACGTCTTGGCACGAGCGGGGAGGGTCGAGGCGATGGTGTCGACGGTGACGACTGCCTGCGCGGGGATCTTCAGCCCGCGCACATCGGTTGCCTGGCCCGTGACTCGTACCGTCCCGGCTTTGCGCCATGCCCGGTCCGACGGGAGGGTCCACACCACGGGGAGTGTCCCCCGGGCGCCGTCCCGGAACACGGGTGTCACCGTCTCGGGCAGCTTCGGTGCCAGGCCGGGGACCGTGAACGCCTCGACCGGCCGGGTGCGCAGCACCGTCTCGTCGGTCGCGGTCCACCGCTGGTTCGCCGCCGAGGTCGTGGTCCACGTCGACACCTTCGCGCCGTCCGTGGAGGACTGCCCGGCGACCTCGATAAGGCGGCCGGTGGCGGCATTGACGAACGTCCAGGTGGAGTCGCCGGTCGTTGACATGATCCACTGCGCGGCCTCGCCGACCGCGCCGCTGTCCGGGTCCGGCTCTTCCAGTACGGCTTCGTTCTCGCGCGCGGCGAGCCGCTTGCCGGTGGCCGCGTTGACGATCTCGTAACGCTCGCGGTTGTCGTTGCCCGGGGTCAGCTTCCGCACGGACCACAGCTGCGCTTCGCTGCCGGAGTCTGTCGTACGGATGACGAGTCCGGTCCCGTCGTCGGACGGGGCCAGCGACTTTCCGCTCTGCGCGCCCTGCAGCCGGTAGACATGGCCGGGCTGGACGAGAGCGGCGTCCTTCGCCACGCCGCGGACGCCCTCGACCAGGAAGGTCGTGACCGACTTCGCGGGGACGACGAGCGTGGCCGTGCGGTCGCTCACGCGGACCGGCTCGCCTCGTACGAGCGCGCCGTCGGCACTCGTCACCACGGGGGTCACGGAGGCGCGCCGCGAGACCTGGCCGAAGCGCGAGAGGTCGAGGGTCACGGCGCGCGACGACGTACCGCTGTTCGCGTGCACGACCGTTGCCGCGCGGCCGGACTGCTTCACCGCGGCGACGCTCGACGCGTCGTCGACCTTCACGAAGCGGTCACCGGGGCGGATGTGCTGGGTGAAGTTGCGGATGGTGTGGAACTTGGTGTTGGTCCGGATCGGGCAGGTCTTGAGTGTGTCGGTGGCCGTGCAGTTGAACGGGACGTGGATACTGCCCCAGTTCTTCCCCGCCGCGGCCTGCGGGATGGAGTCCTCGATGGGCTGCCAGAACACCCACGCCGAGGGCTCCAGTTCGCGCATGTCATCGATCATCCGGGTGGCGATCCCGAGCCCCGGCTCCATGCTGGTGAAGTCGGTGCCCGTGCCCCAGGTGCCCTCGACCTCGCTCATCCACAGCTTCTGGTCCGCGCCCTTGGCGATGTCGCGGGCGCTGGTGCGCATGCCCGTGCCGTACGTGTGCACATTGAGCTGGTCGACGGCGGCTCGCGTCGGAGGGCCGTAGGCGTTCCAGTTCTGGGTGAAGATGCTGGGGTTGGTCTCGTCCATCGCGGAGATGCCGGCGCTGGTCGTGGCGTTGTCGAGGGCGCTCCGGAGCGCCAGGATGACCTTCTGCTGGAGATCGGGACCGGCGTGCGCGCCCTCCTGGCGCCCGCCCACCGGCTGGCCGTCCGGGCCGAGCTGGGTGCCCCAGTAGGGCGTGTTCGCCTCGTTGAGCGGGGCGATGGTGTCGAACTTGATGCGGTGCGCCTTCTCCAGCTGCTCGGTCGCGCGCACCAGATACGTGGCGAAGTCGTCAACGCGGTCAGTACGGATCTGGTCCTTGCTGGAGTCCAAGCCTCCGGATACGTATCCGCTGACCGTCTGGAACCACGGCGGCGAGTTGCTGAACGCCTCCCAGCGGGTGATCTTGTCCTTGATCTGATCCACCCACCAGCGCTGGTTGGCGTCGGCGGCCCAGTTCCAGTGGTCTGGGTTCTCGGGCTGCCACCAGTCCATGTCCTGTCGGGTGGTTCCCTCGGGGGCCTTCCAGAAGCCCTCCATGGTGGCGCCCGGCTTCATATAGTCGGTGCGTACGTCCGGGGCGTTGCCGCCGCCGATGTTGTAGCGCGCGATGTTGAGGCCAAGACCGTCTTCGCCGAACAGCATCTCGGCCAGCTGCTTACGGATGGGGTCGGGGTAGCCGCCCGTGGCGTTGGCGAACCAGACGAGGCTCGTGCCCCATCCCTCGAACTCCTGCTGCTGGTAGGACGGGTCGATCCGCACCGTGACCGCGCTGCCCGGCGCGGCCGCGCCTGCGGCCGGTGCGGTGACGAGTCCCGCGCCGAGCATCAGGGGAACCGCGAGCGCTGTCCCCCAGACGGTGCGGCCGGTGCGATGCCTGCTGCCCATAGCGCTCCTTCACAACATTGTGAACAGAATCAACCAGAACCAATCGAGCAGAGGGAATCGTTCCCGACGGAAATGAACACGTCAAGACATTGAACAAAATCAAGATCAAGCGCAGGAGGAGGTGCCGCTGAGGATGGACACGGAACAGACAGGACTGGACCTGGCCGTGCTCGTCGGACTGCAGGCCGCCGGGAAGTCCACGTTCTACGAGCAGCAGCTCGCCGGCCGCTACGGGCTGGTGAGCAAGGACCTGTTTCCGCGCGGTGCGCGCAACAAGCAGCAGCGGCAGCTGCGCCTGGTGACGGAAGCGCTGGCGGCCGGGGAGTCGGTGGCCGTCGACAACACCAACCCGTCGCCCGAGGAGTGGGGGCCATTGGTCACCCTGGGTCACGCTCATGATGCGACCGCCACGGCGTACTGGTTTCCTCCGGACGTGGCTGGTTCACTGCGGCGCAACGCCGCCCGGGAGGGCCGGGATCGCGTTCCCGACGTGGGCATTCACGCCACGCTGAAGCGGTTGCGCAAGCCGTCGGTCTCGGACGGGTTCGATGCCGTGCTGGAGGTGCGGTTCGACGGCCGTGGCGGATTCCAGGTGCGACAGAGTGCGACAAATCACTGACGCTCGGTGACAATGCCCGAAACTATTCGGTCCGTCCCCGTTTGACGCACATCGTCGGTGTCACCCGTTGCTGTGCAAGCACACAGCTGCCGGAAGCCCAAAGGATCATCATGGTGCGTAAGAAGATGGAAGGGGACGAAGAGCAGAGGCGCGCGGCGGCGCGGGAAGCCGAGCAGGCCGGGGAGCGCCCCAGTGCCCGCAGCACAACGACCGGCGCGTCCAAACAGCGCGCACACCTGACAGCCTCCGCGGACCACGAGGAGAAGACCGCGTCCCTGCACCGCGGCAAGCAGCGCAGCGCCGCCGACATCCGAGCGGAACCGGAACGCCCGCCGCGTCCCTCGGCCGGGCCCCAGGAGCGCTCCTTCACCGGCCGTGGCTCGCCGGAGTACTCCACCGCCCACGAGCAGGTTTTCCAGGCTGTCACCGAGGCCGAGCAGCAGCACCAGGGCGAGGGCGCGCACCTCGATGAGGTGGCCCGCATCGCCGGTCTGCCGCCGGAGGAGACCCGGGCGCTGCTCCACGACCTGATCACCACGCACGGTCTGGTCAGCGAGTTGCAACGGGTGGATTCCCCGGACCTCGGCCCCCGGTACGAGACCAAGCCACGGCACTGACAGGAGAGCAGCCATGGCCCATACGGATGTCCCGGAAGTGTTGCACGCACTGAAGGAAGTCGACTTTCCGGCCGGTAAGGACGAACTGCTGGACGCCGCGCGCCGGGCCAATGCGTCGCCAGAGGTGATCAAGGCACTGCGCGGCATCCCGCCCGAGCAGTACACCAACCGGGAAGACGTGGCCCACTCCGTCCGGCTGGATGCCGACTCGGACCTCGGCCACAGTCCTGCGCAAAGCGCGGAGCAGGCACGCAAGGGCGGCAAGCCGGGGCTGTCGCAGCACCTGCGCGACGCGCCGAAAACGCCGATTCAGGAAGAGCTGGACGAGGAGACCTGAAGTGAAGCGCGGCAGCAACCCACTGAGTCCCCGCAAGGACGACGAGATGAAGCATGAGCTGCAGGGCTACTTGAAGTCCGGGCAGCACACGCACGCCGAAGACGCCATGGACCCTGAGCCCGTCGCGGACGACGACCCTCAGACGGACGCGAGCGGACCCGTACGGTCGCGGGAGGAGAAGAAGGCCCAGCACAAGGAGCAGGGGCGGGAGCAGGAGCAGGGCAAGGAGTAAGGAGTAACAAGCAGCGGCACCGCCCACGCGGCGTAGGCCACCGGCCCTGGCGGAGCCGCTCAACGCGCACGTGGCGCGGGCCGATGGTCGTATGGGACCGGCGCCTCAGTCCGTCGCGCCCTTGAGATGACCCGAGACGATCCGGAGGAAGCCTTGTCCACGAACGACGCCGCGCCCGCGCCCCACTACACCGTCCCCGGCATGACGTCCCAGGACAGCGCCGAGGTCATCCGACTCCTCAGCATGCGCCTGTACGCGCTGAACGATCTGGCGCTCACCCTGAAGCACATCCACTGGAATGTGGTGGGCCCCCACTTCATCGCCGTGCACGAAATGCTCGACCCACAGGTGGAGCAGGTCCGGTGCATGATCGACGACACCGCCGAACGCATTTCCACGCTCGGCGGGATCCCCCGCGGCACCTCGGGAGCCCTGGTCGCCGAGCGCACCTGGCAGGACTACTCGGTCGGCCGCGCCGAGGCCATCGAGCACCTTGGCGCGCTCGATCTCGTCTATGCGAAGATCATCGAGGAGCACCGTGCGGCCGTACGCGCCACTGACGAACCCGACCGGGTGTCGCAGGACATGCTGATCGAGCAACTGCGTTCCCTGGAGCTGTTCCAGTGGTTCGTACGGGCACACCTGGAAAGCTCCGGCGGCACCCTCAGTACGGCGGACGCGGGCTCCGAGCGAGAAGCAGCCGCCCAGGCCGCCGAACAGGCGCGCAAGCAGCCGTGACACGGGCGTACCGGCGTGCCGCCGACTATGTGGCCGCCGTGCTGATCTTCCTTCAGGACAATGTGCTGCTGCGTGAGCCACTGCGCCCGGAGCATCTCAAACCGCGCCTGCTCGGGCACTGGGGCTCGTGCCCCGGCATCACGATGGTGTACGCCGCGCTCAACACCCTCATCCGCGAGCGCGACGCGGACGTGCTGCTCGTGACCGGTCCCGGGCACGGCGCACCCGCCAACCACGCCGGACTGTGGCTGGAAGGCACACACGAACACTACGATTCCGCCCTCCCCCGCACCGAGCGTGGCCTGCGCGAACTGGCCCGGCGCTACTGCGCGCCCGACGGCTTCCCCAGCCACCTCTCACCGGCCCTGCCCGGCACCATCCACGAGGGTGGCGAGCTCGGATACGCGCTGTCCACAGCCTTCGGCGCGGCCCTGGACGCGCCCGAGCGGCTGGTGGCGTGCATCGTCGGAGACGGCGAGGCCGAGACGGGGCCGACCGCGGCGGCGTGGCACTCCACCAAGTTCCTCGACCCCGCCACCCGCGGCGCGGTCCTGCCGATCCTGCATCTGAACGGCTACAAGATCTCCTCGCCCTCCCTCTTCGCCACCATGACCGACGACGAACTCACGGCGCTGTTCCGGGGATACGGCTGGGCTCCCCGCATCGTCGACATGACCCGGCCGACGGACTCGGACAGCGACCCCCTCACGGACGCGGTCCGCGACGCCCACACCGCCATCACCGGCATCCAGCGCCGTGCCCGCACCGGGAAAGGCGACGAGCGCCCGCCCTGGCCGGTGATCCTGCTGCGCAGCCTGAAGGGCCAGGGAGCCCCCGCCGAGGTCGACGGCACCCGCATCGAGGGAACCTTCCACTCCCACCAGGTCCCCCTGGAGGACGTACACGACGATCCCGAACAACTCAGGGCGCTGGAGGCCTGGCTCCGCTCCTACGCGCCGGAGGAACTCTTCGCCGCCGACGGTGTGCCCAGCCCAGACGTCCTCGGCGCCTGCCCGCAGGGCGAGCGTCGCATCGGCATGCAGCCCGCCGGGGACGGCGGCCGGTTGCGCCGCCCGCTGGACCTGCCGCCCCTTGAGCCGTACGCCGTCGATGTCGCGTCCGGACCGGGGACGGCCTCCGCGAGCCCCAACCGCCAACTCGCCGACTGGCTGACCGAACTCATGCGCAGGACCGCCGCAAGGCGGGACTTCCGCATCATGTCGCCGGACGAACTCGCCTCCAACAAACTCGACAGCGTGCTGAGCGCGACCGGACGCGCGTATGTGTGGCCCGTCGACGAGTATGCCGAGAACCTGTCCCGCGACGGACGCCTCATGGAGGTGTTGTCGGAACACAACTGCCAGGGCTGGCTCCAGGGATATCTACAGACCGGCCGCCATGGCCTGTTCCCGACGTACGAGGCCTTCGCCTCTGTCGTGGACTCCATGCTCAACCAGTACGCCAAGTGGCTGAAGCTGTCCCACGAGGTTCCGTGGCGCGCCCCCGTCAGCAGCTTCACCTACCTGCTGACCAGCGAAGGGTGGCGGCAGGAACACAACGGCTACAGCCACCAGGGCCCCGGTTTCATCAACAACCTCCTCACCAAGAAGTCCACCGTCACCGGCGTGTATCTCCCGCCCGACGCCAACACCCTCCTCGTCACCATGGAGCAGCTCCTCGCCGACACCGGCAGGGTCAACCTGGTCGTCGCGGGCAAGCACACCGCCGCCCAGTGGCTCGGCCTGGCAGCCGCCCGCCGCCACTGCGCGGCCGGCGCGTCGGCCTGGCGCTGGGCCTCCACGTACGACGGCGAGGATCCGGAGCTGATCCTCGCGTGCGCGGGAGGCATCCCGACCGTCGACCCACTGGCCGCGGCCCAGCTGCTGCGCCGCGATCTGCCCGATGCTCGTATCCGCGTGGTCAACGTCGTGGACCTGTGTGTACTGGCTCCGCCCGACCGGCATCCGCACGGCATGGCCGACGCCGAGTTCCGTGACCTGTTCGGCACGGACACCCACGTCGTCTTCGACTTCCACGGCTATCCGGCGGCCGTGCACCAGCTCCTCCACGGCCGGCCGGGGCCCGACCGTTTCCACGTCCGGGGATACGTCGAGGAGGGCACCACCACCACGCCGTACGACCTGCTCGCGAGCAACGGCGTATCGCGCCACGACCTCGCCGTCACCGCACTCGGCCACCTGCGCGGACGCTCGGCCGCGACGGGCGACCTGGCCGCCTCGTACGCCCACCGCCGCGACCGGTTGCGCGAGGAGCTGCGCCGTACCGGCGCCGACCCCGCCGAGATCACGGAATGGAGGTGGCAGCCGTGAGCGACGCGCGCGTCCTGGTCGCCGACGCCGGGTCCGCGAGCCTGCACCTACGGGTCCTGGACGGCGACGACCGCGAACTGGCCGCGAAGGACCTCACCGAGCCACCCTCCGGGCCCGAGGCGCCCGAGGCCGGGGAGCTGGCAGGCCTGATCGGGGACTTCCTGCGCGAGGCGCCCCCGGTGAGCGCGACCGGGCACCGCCTCGTCCACGGCGGACCGCGCCTGCTGCGCCCCACCGCCGTCGACGACGGCGTACGCGCCGAACTCGACCACGCGGCCGGACTCGCCCCGCTGCATGTGCCCCCGGCGCTCGCCGCCCTGGACGCGACGCGCCGCCTGCTGCCCGATGTGCCGCATGTCGTATGCCTGGACACCGCCTTCCACGCGGGCCTGCCATCTGCCGCTCGCGCCTATGGGCTGCCCCGCGACCTGGCGGAGCGCCATGGGCTGCGCAGGTACGGATTCCACGGCCTGTCCTACGCCTGGGCCCTGCGGCGCGCGGCCGCGCTGCTCCGCCGGCCGACCGAGTCCTTCCAGGTGGTGCTCGCGCACCTGGGCGGCGGCTGCTCGGCCTGCGCGGTCCGCGACGGACACAGCGTCGACACCACCATGGGCTTCACCCCACTGGAAGGTCTGGTGATGAGCAAGCGCAGCGGCAGCGTCGACCCGGGTCTGCTGCTCTGGCTCCAGACGGCGGCCGGTATGACCGCCGAACGTCTCACCGAAACCCTCAACCGTGAGTCCGGTCTGCTCGGGCTCTCCGGTACGTCCGGCGACACCCGCGATCTTGTCGGCGCCCGGGCGCGGGGGGACGCGAACGCGGCGTACGCCCTCGACGTCTTCACGCTGGGCGTACGGCGCGGCATCGCGAGTGTCGCCGCTTCCCTCGACCGGATCGACGCGCTGGTCTTCACCGGCGAGATCGGCGAGGACCAGCCGGAGGTACGCGAGGAGGTCTGCTCCGGGCTGGGCGCCCTCGGCATTACGGGCGGCCTCGCGGGCCTCACGGAAGGGACCCCGTCGCACGACACCGTGGTCAGCCGGAGTGGCGCGGCCGTACCGGTTCTGGTGATCCCGACGGGCGAGATCCGGCAGGTTGCCGCGGAGACGCGGGCTGTGCTGACGGAACTGGGCGCGAGGAGGGAGCCGCCGGCCCCCGCGCCCGGCGAGTCCCCGCCTTGATTCAGCGGCCCTGGCTCACAACCTTTTCGAGCTCATAGAGTGAGCCGCCTGCGGGCAGAGCCGCCCGACACGGCCCAGAGGGAGACGGACACACGTGGTGATCATCGGCATAGGTCTCGTACAACGGCTGGTCGCCGCGCAGTTTCCGCAGTGGGCGGGCCTTCCCGTCGAGCCGGTCGACTCCGCGGGCACATCCAATGACATGTACCGGCTCGGCGAGGACATGGTCGTGCGACTCCCCCGCCTCGCGGGGTCCGCCACCGAGGTGGAGAAGGAGCACCACTGGCTGCCGCGGCTCGCCCCGGGGCTTCCGGCTGCCATTCCCGTACCGCTGGGCATGGGAACGCCCGCCGAGGGCTTTCCCTGGCACTGGTCGGTCTACCGGTGGCTGGAGGGCGAGAATCCGACTGTCGGCCGACTCGCCGAACCCGCCCTGCTCGCAAAGGATCTGGCGGAGTTCGTCGCCGCGTTGCACCGGATCGACCCCGCGGACGGGCCTCCCTCGTACCGCAGCGGGCCCCTGGCCACACGAGACGCCGAGACGCGCGGCGCGATCGCGGAACTGCACGGAGCCATCGACACCGACGCGGCGACCGCCGCATGGGAGACAGCCCTGCGGGCGCCCGCGCGGACCGGCCCGGCGGTCTGGGTCCACGCGGATTTGCAGCCGGGGAATCTGCTGATCACCGGTGGGCGGCTCAGCGCCGTCATCGACTTCGGGTGCCTGGGCGTGGGCGATCCCGCCGTCGACCTGATCGTGGCGTGGTACGTACTGTCTGCCGACGCGCGCGGAGTCTTCCGGGCCGCGCTGGCCGCCGACAGCGCGGCCTGGGCGCGAGGCCGCGGCTGGGCGCTGTCGATCGCGCTCATCGAGCTGCGGTACTACCGGGACACGAACCCGGTCATGGCGGCCATCGCGAGACACGTCATCCGTGAAGTGCTCGCGGATCATCACGAGCACACCGGTGTGCCGGGAATGACGGCCTGACGCGGCGGCCGGGGGCGGGGGCGGGCGGGCTGCTACCGGCCCGGTTCCGTATTGGAGACCCGGTTGAGCCATTCGGTCATCAGCGCCACCTCGGCGGTGCTGAGCCCGGAGGACTGCGACTCGCGCAGCAGGACACGGAGCCTGGCGGCGGTGGACGCCACCCTGTCCCGGTCGGTCTCGGCGCCGCCGGCCGCCGGGGTGGCGAATGCGTCGGCGGTGAAGACGGCGGCGTGCACGGCGTCGCGCACGCGCCGGGAGGTGCTCCTGTCGGTGAAGACCGCCGGGCGTGCGACGAGCATCAGCGCCACCCCTACATTGGCCGACATGACCATCTGGGCGGCCAGTTCGGGGGCGAGCCGCAGCCTTCCCTGTGCCGCGGCCCGTTCGAGGTCTCTGGTCAGGATCTGGTGGGACTCCAGCGCGGACGCCGGCGGGGTGCGCATGGCCGGGGAATGCATCAGCCGGTACAGATTGGGGTTCCGCAGGGCGAAGTCGACGTGGCTGTCCCAGCCGTCTCGCAGATCCTGGATGGGGTCGGCTGCCTGTTCGTGCTGCCGCTTGGTCGCCAGGTACTGATCGAAGCCGTGGTCCACCACGGCCGCCAACAGGCCCTCCTTGTCCCCGAAGTGCCGGTACAGGGCCGGAGCGCCCACTTGCGCGGCCTCGCAGACGGCGCGGGTGGAGATGTCGCCGTGCGGCGACTGTGCGACCAGGTCGGCCGCGACGTGCAGGATCCGTTCACGTGTACTCATCGCCGGGGACGCTATCAAGCCCATTGGACGGCGGGGCCGGGTCAGACGATGCCGCCGTTGGCACGCAGGACCTGGCCGTTGACCCAGCGGGCCGGGCCGGCGAGGAACGACACGACCTCCGCTATGTCCTCGGTGGCGCCCAGACGCTCCAGCGGCGGCTGGGCGGCCATCTTCGCGATGGTCTCCTCGTCCTTGCCGTCCAGGAAGAGAGCCGTGGCAGTCGGGCCGGGGGCGACGGCGTTGACGGTGATGTCCCGGCCGCGCAGCTCGCGGGCGAGGATGAGGGTGATGGCCTCGACGGCGCCCTTGGTGGCCGCGTAGGCGCTGTAACCGGGAAGGGCCAGCCCCAGAACGGAGCTGGAGAAGTTGATGATCGCCCCGCCCTGGCGCAGCCGGCGGGCGGCCTGCTGGTCGACGACGAAGGTGCCGCGGATGTTCGTGCGGTACATACGGTCCAGGGCGTCGAGGTCGAGGTCGGCCAGGGGCGCCAGTGTCATGACGCCGGCCGCGTGCACCACGACGTCGACCCCGCCGAAGGCCGCCTCCGCGGCGTCGAAGAGCGCCGAGACGGCGTTCTCGTCGGCCACGTCGGCGCGGACGGCAATGGCCTGCCCGCCGGCCTTGGTGATGGCGGCCGCGGCGGCCTCGGCCTCCTCTTTGCTGCCGCCGTAGGCGACGACGACGGCCAGGCCGTCCGCGGCCAGCCGCTCGGCGGTCTGGCGACCGATACCGCGCGAGCCTCCGGTGACCACGGCGACGCGGGTCGGGGTGGTGGTCTGCTCGCCCATGGCGTTCCTCCTGCGGTTCGTGAACGCCGCCGCCCAGCCGGCTGGTAGCGTCGCTTTCGTGCTTGCGAGAACAACGCTAACACGGCTTTACTATCGACGCTACCTTTTTTGCGTAGCGGTGCTACGTCGCGCGCTCCGGCAGCTGAGGCGGCCCATCAGGGGTCTCCGCGACCGGTGCGAACAGGACCACCCGGGCGACATCCGGGGCGAACAGCGCGCTGATCGGCGCAGCCAGGCTCAGAACCCTCCGGAAAGCAGCACCGACGACCGGATCAGCGGGGTAGCGGGCCTGCACGCGCCGGAGGTACCACAGCGCGGGACGGTCGGCGATCCGCGAGCCTACGGCGTTGCCCACAGCGCCGGGCATGTTCTTGTCGGAGCCGGCGGAGATGTCCCAGGCCTGCGCGGACGCTGTGAACAGCGCGCGCTGCACACGCCGGGTCGTCGGGGTGCGCCGGGGGTCCGCCAGGGCGTCGCGCAGGGCAACCGCGCTGATTGCCGCGACGGCCATGCCCTGCCCGTAGACCGGGTTGAAGGTACACATCGCGTCGCCGATCGCGAGGAATCCGGCAGGCCTGCGTCCTGGACGGTCGTACCGCCGTCGCACATTGGCGGTCTTGCGGAAGCTGTGGACGGCTGTCTGCGGCTCCGCCTTCGCCAGCCACTCGCTCAGGACGGAGCGCGGCAGGGTCTCGGCGAACTTCTCGAACGCTTCCGCGTCGGTGGGCGGCTCGTCGCCGCGCAGCCCCGACAAGGTGACCAGATGAAGCCCGTCGTCCTCCACGGGCATGATGACCCCGCCGTGCGTCTGCGTGGGGCAAGGCACGACGAAGTAACCGAGACAGTCCGCGAGATGACCGTTCGAACCGTCCCGGTACAGCCGGGTCGCATAGGCGAGCCCGGTGTCGATCGTCTCCTCGTGCGGGGGCTCCGCGCCCATCGCCGCCAGCCACTCGGGGGCGCGGGAGCCCCGCCCCGACGCGTCCACCACCAGATCGGCGTCCAGGGACCGCTCGCCGTTCCGCTCGCCGTTCCGCTCGCCACCCCGTCCCGCGCCGCGCCCCGCACCCCGCTCGCGCAGCAGCACCCCCCGTACACGCTTGTCGTCACCGGTCAGCCCGGCGACCTCGGTGCCGTCGGCGACCTCAATCCGGGGGTTGGCGAGCACGCGGCGGCGGACGATGTGTTCGAGCCGAGGGCGCGTGCCCGTGAACATGTGGGTGGTGGCGGGAGTGCGCCGGAACCAGTAACCGTTCTGCCACTGGACTACGTCCCCGGGCAGGCCGACCTCTGGAGCCCCTTGGGCGCGTAACTCGCCGAGCACGCCCGGCAGAAGCTGCTCCAGAGCGACCTGACCGCCTTCGAGCAGGACGTGCGTATGGCGTCCCTGCGGAACGCCCGGCCTCAGTTCCGGCCCGTCCGGAAGCCGGTCGCGTTCGACGACGGTCACCCGCTGGGCGTACTCGGCGAGCACCGATGCCGCGAGTAGTCCGGCGATGCCGCTTCCGATCACCACCGCGTGACGGGCCCGCCCATCGGTGCCCAGTTGATCAGCCATGTCCTGCCTCTCAGGTCTTCTGCACTACGCCGACGGCCAGTTGACAGTCAGCTGACGGTCCAGGTTCGCAGCTGGCGGGCAATACGAGCGACGCGGAGCGTGCCGGAGGCCGCGTCCCTCACCAGCGCGACCGCCGCCTTGGGCGGGTAGTCGAGCCTGTTTCCGTTGAGATCGAGATACGCCTCGGTGGAGTGCCAGGCGAAGGCCTCGTTCGAGTGCTCCAGGCAGGGGAGCTTGGCCAAGGTCTGCAGCAGAGCGGCGGCCTTGAGGTGAAGAGAGCCGTAGATGTCGCGTTCCATCGCGCGGGCATTGACACGCGCGACTGCCGCGTAGAGGGGTCCGTAGTCGTCGACCTGGGGATCGCCGTCGAGCAGCTCGGCGGCGTGCAGGAGGAAGGTGACATCGAGCGGATGCGCAGGTTCGGGGTCGGTCACGCGGCGTGGCCCTGCTCGCCGTGGGTCCCGAGCTCGGCGAGTGCCTGCTGTTCGGCGGCGCGCTCATCAGCGCCCGGGTCGATGCTGCTGGACTCAGCGGCGAACGCGGCCCCGCTGCGGGCCATCGACGCCTTGAAGGCCTCCAGGAAGCGCTGCTCAACGGCGGTGGCGCGGGCATAAGCGGCGGACAGAATGTACTCCTGCAAACTGACGCCTTCCTGCCTGGCGGCGGCCGCGATCGCGGCTCGCTGCTCCGGGTCCGGGAAGCGGAGATTCATCGCTCTGGGCTCAGACATGGCACCTACGGTACCAGTGGTACCACCTCACGGAAATGGGCGGTATCCGGTCAAGGGGCCCTGCGCGCCGCAGGGATCTGGACGCCTCAGCCGCGCCGCCATAGGGTGACGGCAAGCGCTTTCTAGCCTGCCCATGTCAATACACGCGCCGTTTCGTTGCCCTCCTGCCCTCTCTCACCGAGTCATGCGCTCAGCCCTGCCGACGGCCCGGACGAGGAGCCGCGCGGGCCTGTCGCGGAAAGGTAGCGCCACGTGCCGCACAACGACCCCGAGAGCCCGTCGCAACCGTGGCAACCATGGACCCGCAAGTCGTTCCTGCGGGGAATGGCGGCCGCTGGGGTGGCCCCCTTGCTCACCGGCGTAACTCCCGCCGCCGCCCAAGCGGCATCGGCGGCACCGGCCGCGTCGCCGGGCCGGTCCGACTTCCCGCTGGTGCAGGGCGGTGCCGCCGTCGACGTGTACGTGGACGCGGCGGACGACCCGGCCGTGCTGCGTGCGGCCGGCGACCTGCAGGCGGATGTCGAGCGGGTCAGTGGCGTACGGCCGCAGCTGCGGCACACGCTGCCGGACAAGGCCGCGTGCCTCGTCCTCGTGGGCACCATCGGCGCGAGCCCGGTCATCGACCGGCTCATCGCGGACAAGCGCCTGGACACCTCGCGGGTGAAGGGACGCTGGGAGGCGTCGGTCACCCAGGTCGTGGACCGTCCGCTGCCCGGAGTGGAACGCGCCCTGGTGATCGCCGGAAGCGACCGGCGCGGCACCGTCTACGGCATCTACGACACCTCCGAGCGGATCGGGGTCTCCCCCTGGTACTGGTGGGCCGACGTGCCGGTCGAGCGCCGCGACACCGTGACCGTCCCGGCGGGGCCCTTCAAGCGGCACGAGCCGTCCGTCCGCTACCGCGGCATTTTCATCAACGACGAGCAGAACCTGACCACATGGTCCAACCGGACCCAGGAGTCCGGACAAGAACATCGGCCCCGAGACGTACAAGCGCGTCTTCGAACTGCTCCTCCGGCTGAAGGCCAACTACCTCTGGCCGGCGATGCATCCGTACTCCGACTTCTTCAACAAGCACCGGGAGAACCCCGAACTGGCCGAGCGCTACGGCATCGTCGTCGGCTCCAGCCATCCCGAGGCCATGCTGCGCAACGGCGTCCACGAGTGGGAGCCCTGGGCCAAGGAGCACCCGGGTGCGGACGGCGCCCTGCCTGTGTACGACTACACGGTCAACCCCGGTGTCATCTCCGACTACTGGCGGGCCCGGGCGCGGCAGAACGCCGGCCACGAGAGCAGCTGGACCCTGGGCATGCGCGGCCTGCACGACAGCGCGCTGGAGACGCGGTACGCCACCACGATTCCGGAGAAGGTCGTGGTGATGAACGACATCATCGCGGATCAGCGCCGGATCCTGGCCGAGGAGGTCGGCGCCGCGGCCGTGCCGCAGATCTTCATCCCGTACAAGGAGGTCCTGGAGCTGTACAACGCGGGTGTCCAGGTGCCCGAGGACGTCACGCTGATCTGGCCGGACGACAACCACGGCAATATGCGCCAGTTGCCGGACGAGGCGGAACGGCGGCGCTCGGGCGGCAGCGGGATCTACTACCACCTCTCCTACTGGGGACGGCCCAAGAGCTATCTGTGGCTGGACACCACCCAGCTGAGCAAGGTCTGGCAGGAGCTGCGCCGCGTGTACGAGCACGGCGCCGACCGGATGTGGATCTTCAATGTCGGTGACATCAAGTCGATCGAGACCGGCCTGTCCTTCGCCATGAACATGGCCTGGGACGTGGACCGGTGGAGCGCCGACGACGTCCAGGACTTCCTGGTGGAGTGGGCCGGGCGGCAGTTCGGCCGGCGCCACGGCCGCGAGATCGCCGCCATCCGTACCGAGTACTACCGTCTCGCGGCGGAGCGGCGCCCGGAGTTCATCGACCGCGGCGTCTTCTCCCCCGTCCACCACGGCGATGAGGCGGGCCGCAGAATGGCCGCCTACCGCGAGCTGCTGGAGCGGGCCCGGACACTGGGCGCCAAGCTGCCCGCCGCCTACCGGGACGCGTTCTACGAGCTGGTCGAATACCCGGTGCACGGCGCGTACTTGATGAACCTGAAGTTCTACTGGGCCGACCGCAACGCGCTCGCCGTCCGGCAGGGGCGCGGGGCCGGGACGAACCGCTTCGCGGAGCTGGCCGAGGCCGCCCACGCCGAGGAGCAGGCGATCACCAAGCGCTACAACACGGAGCTGGCCGGCGGGAAATGGGACGGCATCGTCAACCCCTACCCCTCCCAGATACCGAAGGCGCCGGGCCGGCCGACCGTCACCAGGGTCGCCCGGCAGGAGACCTCGGGGCTGGGAGTGGCGGCCGAGGGGAACGAAATCGGAGCTGACCGTCCGCTGTCCTTCTCCTCCTCCACCGGGGACCGCCGCTTCGTCGACGTCTTCAACACCGGCTTCCTGTCGTTCGACTGGAGCGCGACCGCCGGCCAGCCCTGGGTCCGTCTCTCCACAGCCGGCGGCACCATGACGGACCAGAGTCGCCTCTGGGTGGAGATCGACTGGAAGCGGCTGTCCGAGGGCGCGCACGATACGACGGTGACCCTCACCGGTGCCGGGCAGAGCATCGACGTGCCCCTGCGGGTCCTCAACGACGGGGAGCGGGCGCGCAAGCGGGCCCGCGGGTTCGTGGAGGCCCATGGATACGTCTCGATCGACGCCGCGCACTTCGACCGCCAGGTGGCGCGGGGCGGAGCCCACTGGCGTACGGTACGCGGGCTCGGCCGCCGCACGGCCGCCGTGGAAGCGGTGCCGTCGACGGCGGCTCCGATCACCGGGGACTTCACCACCCGGGCACCGGAACTGCGGTACCGGGTGCGCTTCGCCGGCACCGGAATCTTCCCGGTCACCGTCTTCCGTCTGCCGTCCCTCGACGAGCGCGGCCACCGCCGGGTGGCCGTCGCCCTCGACGACCGGGCGGTCACCGTCCTGTCGGGACAAGCCATCGCCACCGGCAACCGCGGCGACGCCTGGGCTCGCCAAGTGGAGGACGGCATCGAGAAACTGACCGCCATGGTGACCGTCACCGAACCCGGCGAGCATGTCCTGAGGCTCTTCATGGTCGACGCCTCGATCGCCGTGGACCAGATCGTCATCGACACGGGCGGGCTGCCCGGCAGCTATCTCGCGCCGCCGGAGAGTTACCACCGCTCCTTCAATCCCGACCCCGCCACGGGGTCGGGCCTGGAGGCGCCGGGCCAGTAGTCCGGCAGTCCGGCAGCCCTACGGCCGCCGTCGCGAGCCGTACGTCTTCACCCGCTCAGCTGCCGTTCATCACATGAGGCCGACGGCTCTGGGCGGGGCGAAGGCGTGACGGGCGCGGTGTTCGTTGCCGAAGCGGGCGATGACGGCGGCCCGGTCGGATTCTCCGGCCTCGCGGGCGATCGCCGCCCGGTGGCTCTTGCACGTGGCGCAGTCGGGGTCCCAGGCGGGAAGCAGCTCAAGGTGAGCGGCGGCCATGTGTTCGGCCAGGCTCATCTGGCTGGTGACATTCCTGTCCATGGGGTCGTAGTCGATGCCACGCTCCCCCGTGAGGCGCAGCTCCTCCGTCTGCTCCTGGACCCGCTTCATGGTCCGGTAGAGCTCGGCGCACTTCTGGCAGGACCACATCCAGGCCGGAGGCAGGGGCCAGGCATCCTCGGGCCTGATTTCGTCGGCACTCATGGCCTCCACCGTAGTAGTGACACTCCGTCGGCACCACAAGCCGTATCACCGGACGGGTGTGTACGAGTACGGGGCTTCCAGAGGCGTCTTCGGCGCCCGCTCAGCGCGTGAGCGGCGCTCGGCGCGGCTCAGAGATCGCGCGTATTCGTGTATTCGCGCAATCGCGTTGTCAGTGGCGGTTGGCAAACTGCACACTCACCGGACAGCACCGTGAGCCATCGGGCGATCACGCACGGTGCGGAAGATCGGACCTGCGACAGGAGCGACTATGGCGAAGCGAAAGCCCCACGCCGGGGCACCAGCGACCGGGGAGACCTCGGAGACCTCGGAGTCGGAGCAGTTACTGTTCGGCGGGCCGCTGCGCTACGACCTCGGCTGGAACAAGCACGAGGACGCCTTCTTCCAGCTGAATCTGAGGTCCATCCTCGGGCGGTTGCCGCGTCTGCTCGCCACCACCGCGCAGCTGGCGTGGCAGGCGGACAGGGCGGCCCTGCGTCTGGTGACCCTGGCGGAAATCGGCCGGGGCGTCAGTCAGGCGGTCGGCCTCATCGCGGTCAACCGCGTCCTCGGCCACCTCCTGGGCACAGGCACCACGGCCGAGCGGCTCACCGAGGCGGCCCCGGCCCTGGCCCTCGCGGGCGGCACCGC
>NZ_JBIUBL010000035.1:0-85264 GCF_044548015.1 Streptomyces sp. NPDC052236
CGGGAGACCAGCCTGCCCAACACCGTTCGGGGCAGCGCCACCGAGCAGCAGTCCTGGCACCAGGACTCACTCCCGCTCAGTGTCTAGGAACGGTGAACACCCCAGGAAGATTTGTCTCCCCGGCACGCGAGCGGGCCCCCGATCGTGATCAGGGGCCCGCGTGGTCTCTACCTCTGCCTGCTGTTCACGCCCGATGCAGTGCGGAGCGGCCCGCGAAGCGCGCCGAGTCACCCAACTCCTCTTCGATCCGGATCAGTTGGTTGTACTTCGCCGTGCGGTCGGAGCGGGAGAGCGAGCCGGTCTTGATCTGACCGCAGCCGGTCGCCACCGCCAGATCCGCGATGGTGGTGTCCTCCGTCTCGCCCGAGCGGTGTGACATGACAGCCGTCCAGCCCGCCTGGTGGGCCGTGGCCACCGCGGCCAGCGCCTCGGTCAGGGTCCCGATCTGATTGACCTTGACCAGGACCGAGTTGCCGACGCCGGTGCGGATGCCCTCGCGCAGCAGCGTCTCGTTGGTGCAGAACACGTCGTCGCCGGTGAGCTGACAGCGGTCGCCGACGCGGGCGGTCAGCTCGCGCCAGCCGTCCAGGTCGTTCTCCGCCATCGGGTCCTCGATGGAGACGACCGGGTAGGCGTCGATGAGCTTGGCCAGGTAGTCGGCGTGCTCGGAGGGGGTGCGGCGCACCCCCTCGCCTGCGTAGTCGTACACCCCGTCGCGGAAGAACTCCGACGACGCCGGGTCCATGACCAGGCCGATGTCCGTGCCGGGGCGGTAGCCGGTGCGCTCGATGGCGGTCATCACGAAGTCGAGCGCCTCCTCAGCGGTACGCAGCGCGGGCGCGAAGCCACCCTCGTCGCCGACGCCCGTGGAGTGCCCGGCGGCCAGCAGATCGCGGCGCAGGGTGTGGAAGACCTCGCTGCCCATGCGGACGGCTTCGGCGAAGGTGTCCGCGCCCACGGGCGCGATCATGAACTCCTGGAAATCCAGCGGATTGTCGGCGTGGGCGCCGCCGTTGACGATGTTCATCATCGGCAGCGGCAGGAGGTGGGCGTCGGCGCCGCCGAGGTAGCGGTAGAGGGGCTGGCGGTGGGCCGCTGCGGCGGCCTTGGCGGCGGCGAGGGAGACGCCGAGGATCGCGTTGGCGCCGAGCCGAGACTTCGTGGCGGTGCCGTCGAGGGCAACCAGCGCGGCGTCGAGACCCGCCTGGTCCGCCGCGTCCCGGCCGCGCACGGACGCTGCGATCGCCCCGTTGACGTGGGCCACCGCGCGGTCGACGCCCTTGCCGTGCCAGCGCGCGGAGTCTCCGTCGCGCAGTTCCACGGCCTCCCGGGCACCGGTGGAGGCGCCGGAGGGGACAGCCGCGCGCCCCAGGGACCCGTCCGCCAGGACGACGTCGGCCTCGACCGTGGGGTTGCCCCGGCTGTCGATGATCCGGCGGGCGGTGACGGTCTCGATGGCGGCGTTGACGGTTCCGACTGCCTTTGCGGACATGGGAGTTCCTTCCCGTTGTCGTGTGCCGTGGCTCCGGCTGCGACAACGCTGGCGCTGAGCCCGACAACGCCAAACCCTACAGCAATGCTGCTCAGTTTTGCTGTGCAGCATTGCTGTGCAGGTCAGGTGCACAGCTTTGCTGACCAACGGGGTAAAGTGCCCTATGCCCACCTCGGAAGCCGCCGCCATCGCCGCTGAACTGCGCACCGCGATGGGCAAGCTCACCCGACGTGTCAAACACGAGGACCGCATCCCGCTGGGCCAGGTCGCCGTGCTCGGTGTACTCGACCGCAACGGCGCCATGACCACCAGCGGCCTCGCCGCCGATCAGCGCGTACGCCCCCAGTCGATGGCCCGGGCGGTGGGGCTGCTCATGGAACAGAACCTGATCACGCGCCGGGCGCACCCCACGGACGGCCGCAAGTCGCTGGTCGAGCTGTCGGATGCGGGCCGGGCCGCGCTCGAAGCGGAGCGCGGCCGCAGGGCCGGTTGGCTCGCGCAGGCCATCGAGGCCGAACTCACGGATGAGGAGCGAGCGTTGCTGGCACGGAGCGCCGCCCTGCTGGAGCGGCTCGCCACACGCTAGTGCCCCGACAGGCAACGTTCGCCCTGTCGCGACGCCCGGCACGCGCCCCCAAGCTCTCGGCTTCGCTCGAGCGACCTGGACATCCTCGCGACAGCACTCTATGCCCGGATCGACGACGAGTTGAAGGCTTCGCCATGGTTGGCCCCCTGGCGGCCTGCCGTCGGGATCGTGCCCACGCTCAGTGACGCCGAACTGGTCACGCTCGCGGTCATGTCAGCGCTGCTCGGCTACGCCTCCGAGCGGCGCTGGCTTCGCCGCGTCGGGCAGGACTTCGGCCGCCTGTTTCCCCGCGTACCTCAGCAGTCCGGCTACAACAAGCGGCTGCGCGCCGCGTCCTCGCTGATAGCCAGCATGATCCGGATCCTGGCCCGGGACACCTCGTTGTGGAGCGACGACGTGTGGCTGGTCGACTCCACCCCGGTCGGCTGCGGCTGCTCACGGGAGACGGCCAAGCGCTCGGACCTGGCAGGCTGGGCTCAGTACGGCTACTGCGCGTCACACTTGCGATACTTCTGGGGACTGCGGCTGCACCTGGTGTGCACGCTCGGCGGACTGCCGGTCCTGTTCGCACTCACCGGTGCGAAGGCCGACGAACGCGAGACGCTGCGCGACATGCTCGACACCGCGCCCGACGTCGAAGCGGCTCACCCCGGCCAGACGATCACCGGCGACAAGAACTACTACGGCCGCGAGTTCGAGCGCGACCTTGCGCAGCGTCACCTGCAGTTGCTGCGGCCGGCCCGCAAGGGGGAGGCAGAGCGGGCCGGGGCGCACCTGTTCAAGCCACTGCGGCAGGTCATCGAGTCGATCAACCAGACCTTCAAGGGACAGCTCGACCTAGAACGACATGGCGGCAAGAGCCCAGCAGGAGTGGCGGCCAGAGTCTTGTGCCGAATCCTCGCGCTCACGGCTGCGATCTGGCACAACGACAAGACGGCACAGCCGGTCAAGCGGTCACTGACGGCCTACGGTCACTGACCGCAACAGCACCCCTTGGATTCATTCATCTAGGAGACCGATGAAGATCTTGAAATCGTGCCCGGGTTGCACCGGTTCGACCTGATTGACATTTACCGGCAATCCGGGGTGAATCGGGCGGCCCGAGCAAGATCTTCAGGAATCTTCTAGGGGGCTTCTACTTGGGCGCCACCCGGCAGGCGGGCACTGCGGTCCCATCGGTCACGCCGCCCACGGTCAGGCCGGACACGCACTCGTCGTGGCCGCCGCCCAGTCCGACGTAACACGCCATCTGGATGGAGACCGGGGCCTCCCCGCCTTGCAGCTCCCGCTCGACCTGGTTGATGCAGGCCGTGACGTCCGCGTGGGCGGCGGGGGCCGTGAAGGCCACGCCACCGAGCGCGAGGGTCAGGCCGGTGAGGACACTTGCGATATGGATGGACGTGCGCATGGGACGTACCTGCTCGCCGGGATCGTCGCGCGGCCCGGGAGCTGAGTGTTGCCGGATCCGCGTGGAAACGGCGCCGAGCGCACGCGGGCCCGCGCGCAACCACTGGCCCCGGCTCGGTCGGGTTTCCCTCCGCCCTTCGACGCTGGATCAGCCCCCGTCCCCCGCCCCCCGCACCCGCTACGCCTTCCGCGCGGACGTCCAGCCCTGGCGGCGGAGGCTTTCGAAGCCGTCCAGGAGGAGGTCCAGGGCGAATTCGAACTCGAACTGGTCGTCGCAGCCGCCACCGACCGTGGAGCCCCCGTCGTGTGCGGCCGTCGCGGCCAGTTCCGCGATGTGCGGGTAGCGCGCCGCCAGCCCGGGGTCCGGCGGGCCGGAGGGGCCCGAGGTGTCGAACAGTTCCTGGCTGAAGCCGAGCAGGCGGCTGCCCATCGCGTGCATGACGTGGTGCGTAAGGTCGGCGGAGAGGCCGCCGTCCCGGAAGCTCCCGGCCATCGAGTCCAGGTACGCCAGCACGGCCGGGGTGGGGCCGGTCCGCGACTCGATGACCCGGGCCGCCCAGGGGTGGCGCAGCAGGACCCGCCGGGCCGAGAGGATCCGCCCGCGGACCACGCGCTGCCAGTCGGGGCCCGCGGCCGGCGGGTCGATCTCGCCGACGACGGCGTCGGCCATGCCGTCGAGCAGCTCCTCCTTGTTGGCCACGTGCTTGTAGAGGGCCATCGGTACGACGTCCAGCTCCTGCGCGAGCCTGCGCATGCTGAGCGCGTCGATGCCGGTGGCGTCGGCGAGCGCGACGGCGGCGCGCAGGACGCGGTCCCTGTTCAGGGGGATCCGTTGCGTATGCGTGGCTTCCTGCCGGGTCATTCCGGTTCGGCCCCTTCCCTCCTCGACAGCGCCCTCTCCTTGACGAGTGTACGCCGTACACCTATGATCGCCGCTAGGTGTACGGCGTACACCTTCACCGAGCGAGGGGTACCGAGAAGATGAGTCCGGACCGGAGAACCGCGGTGGCCGCCGGGTCGCTGTTCCTGCTGACCGAGGCCGCCGCGATAGCCGGGGCGGTTCTGTACCGCCCCCTGCTGGGCGCGGCGGACGGCCGGCTCGCGCAGGGCGCCGACACGCGGGCGCTGCTCGGGGTGCTCTGCGAGGTGGTGCTGGTGGTGGCGGTGGCCGGTACCGGGGCGGCGCTGTTCCCCGTCCTGCGGCGCCACGGCGAGGGGCTCGCGCTCGGGTACGCCTTCGGGCGGCTGCTGGAGGCGGCCGTCATCGCCCTCGGGATCGTCGCCGTCCTGGCGCTCGTCACCCTGCGGCGGGACGCGGGGGCGGCGGCCGGCGCCGACGTCGCGCTGGCGGCCGTGCACGACTGGACGTTCCTGCTCGGGCCCAACATCGCCCTCGGCCTCAACACCGTCCTGCTTGCGTACCTGGCGTACCGCGCACGGCTCGTGCCGCGCTTCATCGCCGTGCTCGGGCTGGTCGGCGGGCCGCTGATCTGCGCCTCGGCCGTCGCTGTGATGTTCGGGGCCTACGAGCAGCTCTCCGTGGCGGGGTCGGCCGCCGCGCTCCCGGTGTTCGCCTGGGAGCTGGGGCTGGCCGGGTGGCTGATCGTCAGGGGGTTCGGGCCCGGCTCAGGCGCCGCGTCCCGGGCAGACGGAGAAGTGGCTGACCCGGCAGGTGTCCGTCGGTGAGGCCGACCCGAGCTTGACGGCGGAGCAGTCCGGGGCGACGCGCCAGCGCTGCCCGGCCGGGACCGTGTGGGTGGGGTGTGGGCGGCGACGGCGTTGCGGAGCTTCATGCGAGGATGCGTCCCTTCCGAAGATGATCAAGAGGTCACTGTGGGGCCGACCCCAGGAGGGCCGCGAGCGGCGAATCGATCCGCCGCGGGCCGTCGGCACGGCGCAGTCCTCTCATCACCACTCGTTCGGGTCAGATCCGCCGGAAGCGCTGCCAGGCGCGGGATCAAGGCCATGATTCCGGTCCCCGCGGACCGTGTCCGCAACCGGCTGGGGCGCGGCTCGCGCGGCGGACGGCCGCCGAAGTCCGACAGAGACGACTACAAGCAGCGGCACGCTGTCGAGTGCGGGATCAACCGACTCAAACGACACCGGGCCGTCGCCACCAGGTACGAGAAACTCGCCGTCCGCTACGAAGCGACCGTGCTGGTCGCAGCCATCAACGAATCGCTGTGACCAGCACTTTCACAACACGCCCTAGGAACATCCCCGCGGGTGCGGGGCCGAGACTTGCCGACCTGGGGGTCTATCCGGGGCTGGCCATCATTTCATTCGGTTCGATTCGGCCGGGCTCTTGCTTGGGGCAGCCTCCCACTCCCGGACGTTATCCGGCTGGTATTCCGCCCCTTCGATAAGGTCCGTACGGCAGATTGGACATAGTCCCTTCTCCCTCAAGGCCACCCATACCGAGATCCACGCTCAACGCATCCGCATCGGTGAACTGCTCGGCCAGATCCGCGATTTGGAAGCCGAATGGACCGAGGAGGCCATTCACCGGATCACCGCCGAGAACACCGCACTCAAGCAACGCGTCCGGCAACTCACCACCGACAACCGCAACCTCGACGAGCGGCTGAAGGCCGCCCGCTCGAACCTGCGCCTCCAAGACCGGCGAGTCGCCGATCTCGAAGTCCGCCTCGCCGAACCGGGATCACCGACCTGATCCTGTCCGGCCGAGGCCCGTGGATGTCAGTGCTGCGGGCCATACTCGTGCCGCGGCGCCACCCGGGCGCCACAGCACGAGGGGAGCAACATGGCTGAGGTGCTGGTTTTCCACCATGGACACGGGCTGACCGTCGGCGTTCGCGAGTTTGCCGAGCAGCTGCGACGGGCCGGACACACCGTCCATGCCCCAGACCTGTACAAGGGGCAGGTATTCGACAGCTTTGAGGAGGGCGTCGGCTATGCCGAGAACGCCGGGTTCGACACGATCACCGCGCGCGGAACTGCCGCCGCCGAGGGGCTGCCTGCGGAGCTCGTCTACGTCGGCTTCTCGCTCGGCGTCCTGCCAGCACAGAAGCTGGCCCAGACCCGCCCCGGCGCAAAGGGCGCACTGTTGCTCGAGGCATGCATCCCGATCTCGGAGTTCGGCGGCGCCTGGCCCCAGGACGTCCCGGTCCAGATCCACGGCATGGATACAGATCCCTTCTTCGCCGGGGAGGGCGATGTGGACGCCGCCCGCGTGCTCGTCGAGACGGCGACGGATGCCGAGCTGTTCCTCTACCCCGGTGACAGGCACCTGTTCACCGACAGCAGCCTGCCGTCCTACGACGAACAGGCCGCAAAGCAGGTCAACCATCGGGTGCTCAGCTTCCTCGACCGCATCAAGTAGGGGATCAACAACCTGCTCCTGTCCGGCTGACGATCTCGCGGCCCGTCCACCGTCCCGGTGGACGGGCCGTCCCACGAGACCCCCCGGACGAGTCACAGCAACGATCCCGACTCGCCGTCACGGGCATGTAGTCTATGAATCGTCGCAGTTCAGAGCCGGTATCCGAGCTCCTGCGGTCGGTAATCTCGACTACAAGCGCGGCGTCGACTCAGGCGTCATCAATCAGGGCACGGTGCCGAGCTCCAGGCGAACGGGCTCCTCGAGCGTGCGGACGACGTCATGTTCCTCACGCTGCCAGAGCTGCGCACGGCTGTGAAGCGCGGTGAAGACCTGCGCGAAGCGGTCACTGGACGGCGGTCGGAGTACGCGCGGGAGGTACGGCGCCGGACCGTTCCGGTCGCACTGCTCTCCGACGGTACCGACGTGGAGACGCTGCTGCCGGCTCGGGCGTCGGACGGCCACACGCTCACCGGCATGGGCGCGGCATCCGGGCGGGTCAGCGGCCGCGCCCGCGTGGTCCGCGACCCAGCAAGCGCGTCGATCGAGCCGGGTGAGCTCGCCAAGCATTCGGGCGAGGCCGTCTTGAGTCACGCTCTGGCCTGGTGACAGGACGGCCGCCCAATGACCATATGTGACAAGTAACGTGCCTCCCCGGTGACAACCAGGCCGCTTCGATCTGGTTCCGTCCGCAGCCTATTCGGTCCCGTAGGTGACAACTACCGGGCCTCGGCACAGCTGTGGCTGAGCGCTTCATCTGGCGAGTTAGCGCTTGAGTTGGCGAGGCTGAGCGCTTCAGTTGGCGGGTAGGTGTGACTGGTCGAGATTGATGACACCGGTGGAGCTCGCAGAGCAGGCCCGATACCGCGCTGAATCGCGGAAATTGACGCCGTTTGGTTGCCGTAGTCGGCACACGCTCAGGCCGATCAGCCCTGCTCCCACCGACTTCGACCCGTTCTCCCTGGCCAGCAACCTCAGGCAGGACGCGTGATGCGATTGTGCTGCTGAAGTCGGTTGTCAGTGGCCCTGCCTAAGGTGCGGGCAGGTAGATCACTGACGGACAGCAAGGGGATGAGCGCGTGAGCGACGGGATTCAATGGCTGGTCGGCCTGAAAAACTGGATGTCCAGCGTGGTGTTCGCACGGGGGATATCCGCCCAGGAGCTCGCGCTGCGCATGGGGGCCGACCCGGACGGGGCAACCGAGCCGATCACCGACGCCCAGGCGTGGGGCCTGGACATGGAGGGGTACCGGCCGGGCGGCGACGGGGATGGTGTCGTGCGGGTCGGCGAGTGCGCAGGCTGGTCCTTCGCCCTGGAGTACGGAGACTCGACCGGCGGGGACCTGCTGGCGGAGATCTCCCGCGACGGAGTTGAGGCCGTCCGCTATGTGCCGATGCAAGAGCACCCGCCGGCCACCGTGGACTACGCCCGCGACGGCGTGGCCCTGTGCAGCTTCGGACTGGCCGAGGAGAACCAGCGCTACGGCAAGGAGCCCGATCTGCTGGTTGCCGACCTCATTGCCGGACAGGTACTCGGCCCCGACGGGGAGACGCTCCTCGCTCCCAGGGACCCCGATGGTGATGATTACGAGGACTTCAGGGTCACCTACCGGCGCACGTTGGGCGTCGTCGAGCGGCGCTTCGGGTTGTCCCTTCCGCCCGCCTGCCTGGAGGAAGGAGGCCTGCCGGCGTACGCGGTCCGCGGGACCCCGAACATGAGGATCTGACCGCCCCGGCGCTTTCGCATTGGCCGTCACAGCGGGCCGACCAGTTCCAACCGATCAGGTGTCATCTGTCGCGACCAGCCTCAGCCAGCCCGCCAGCTGAAGCACTCAGCCTCGCCAGCTCAAGCGCTGACCCGCCAGATGAAGCACTCCTTACCTTGTTGTTGGGTTGATTTCGGTCCTTCGTACGATCGGGAGACCCAGGGGCCTGGGTGTGGCTGGAAGCGCTCATGCCGTACGTGTGGTTTTGACTGATTGGCCGCCCAGTGCCCCGCGGCGACACGGCCACTCATGGGGATGAGCGAACAGAGATCGCTTCGTAAGGACACGTCGGCGTGGTCGTCTGCTGGGACCAGTCAACCGATCGACGAGGGAGGCTCGGGTGCCCGAGCTCTGGGCGGGGACGGACGCGGGCAAGGCCGCGCACACTGCACGGTGATCGACACGGACGGGACGAAGGTGCTGTCGCGCCGGGTGCCCAACAATGAACCCGAACTGCTGGAACTGATAGGCGACGTCCTCGCACTGGCCGAGGAGAGTCCGGTGACCTGGGCGGTCGACCTGAACGCACAGGCGGTGCCGCGCTGGTGATCGCTCTACTGGCCGGCCATGGTCAGCGGCTGCTCTGCATCCCGGGCCGCACCGTTCACCACGCCTCCCGCGCCTACCGCGGGGACGGTAAGACCGACGCGAAGGACGTCTACGTCATCGCCGACCAGGCGCGGATGCGCCGCGATCTGCAGCCCTTGCAGGAGTGGGACGAGATCGCGGTGGATCTGAAGATCCTCACCGCTCGTCGCTACGACCTCGCCGCAGACCGCACCCGTGCCATCAACTGCCTGCGTGCACAACTGCTGGAGTACTTCCCCGCTCTGGAGCGGGCCTTCGACTACGCCGCCTCCAAGGCGGCACTCATTCTGCTGACCGGCTACCGGACCCCCGCCGGCCTGCGCCGGATTGGTTCGAGTCGGCTGGCGACCTGGTTGAAGAACCGCAGAGTGCGGGGCGCCGAGGCCATAGCCGATGCGGCGATTGCCGCGGCGCAGGCCCAGCACACGGCCGTGACCGGGGAGAACACAGCGGCGGCCACCTGCGGCCCCATGGTGATCAGTGCATACTGCGCGTCCTCGGCCACCTCAGCCGAATCCGCATCCAGTTCACCGACCCGCCGAGCGATCACATCCTCCATGCGCGTCGAGTCTGGCCTGCGGATACCTGACACGCCAGCGAAATATCCCTGCCCCGCCAGTCCCGCCTCGTGCACCACCCGCCAAGCCGCGCGCAAACCTGCCCGACCTTCTCTGCACGCCCTCCAACCCCCCTTGACTGCTTGACAACCATCATTGGGACTCAGTCACACCGGCCATTGAGCCGAAGCACGACAGTTGTCACATAGGCAGGCTTGTCGTCACCAAAGCCGAACGCTAGTCGACAAGGCAGGCCCGCGAGCCAGCGTCCATTCAGTGCCACCAGACCTGCGCCCTGTGGACGCGGCTGGCGCACTCTGGCAACGGGCCCAGAGACCACTGCACCGTGTCCCCAGCGGCGAAGGAGCGCATGAACTGCCGCGACCCGGTGGCCCCCTACACAGCAAGCCTGCGTGCGCCGGAGAAAGCACTCCCCTGCCGTCCGGGGTCCGCCAAGCTCGGGTACGAGGAGGTCGACGAGGACACTCATCGGGTGAGCCTGCCCGACCCGAGCCACCTGCGGCTCCCTACACCGGTGGTTCGGTCAGGGCGTCACCAACCATGCGGCAAAGCGTGTCGGCGGTCACCACGGCGGCGTCGAAGGTCTCGGTCCATCCGCCGGCTGGCATCCGCTCAGCGCTCAGGTATGGGCCGTGCCCCTGAGCGCGCAACTGCTTGAGGATGATCTGCTCGATGCGGTAGGCGGCCTCGCCGGTATCGAACAGCCAGGTGCGCACCACAATCCACCCCGAGCCCTGCAGACGTGCGATGCGGTCCTCGCGCGTCTCCCGCCCAGTGATGCCGACCTTCACGGCGCCGAAGACCGCGTGTGTCATGACATACAGCCATGCTGGTGCGGCCGGGTAGAACCCGTACTTCGCGCAGCGCGGGCAGCACCGCCCGCGGGTTCGTACGTTATTCAGATTGGGCGAGACGATGGTTCCGCAGTCGTTGCACAGCGACATCCACGGTGTACTGACGTTCTTGTACGGCTCCAGCGGAGTGAAGCCGGCCGCCTTCATGTCGGCCACGGCCTGCTTTGGATCGCCAGGCCCACGATGGATACAGAACCGGCATTGCGCGCCGCGGCGCGTCGTGTTGTCGTAGCGAGGAGCTACCAGATGGCCGACAGCGCTGCACTTCGACAGCCACGGCTTCCCTGTGCCGGGGAACCGTACGAGGGTGACGAAGCCGTGGCCGAGCATCGCGGCCGCGGCCGTCGCCGGGTCGACGGGCGCGTTGGGCGCACAGTACTTGCAGGCGCCCTGCCCGCTCATCACGTTGTTCCGGTTCGGGTAGATGATCTTTCCGCAGCCCTCGTTCAGACACCGGCACTTCCACGGTTTACGTGCGCGGCCAGGGTAGGGCTCAAGGGGCTCGGCATTGCCGAGCCGTCTCATGTCGGCTACCGCCACATCGTTGGTCACCACGGCCACGGCCTTCTCCTCCTGTACGGATGCGGGAAGCGGCAGTCTCTCGCCCGCCACTGACAACACGTCATCCGTTGTGACTGAGCGGCCTACTTGGCCCGTTCGGCCAACTACACCGCTCAGCCCACGCGGCAGCGGTTCTGGCCCTGCAAAACCGATGCTGGGCTGTTGCTGTGCTCGTGTCCCGAGCGGGGGACGAGGACACAGCGCTGGGCCGGCACCGTCACTCGCGGCGCCTGATCGGTTCTCCGAGCAACTCGGTCAGCTCCGCCTCGACGGCCGCGAGCAGCGTCGGTCCCCAGATGGTCAGTGTCTGTTCCCGGGGGTGGCCGAAGGTGCCCAGGCGCAGGTCGTCGGTGAGGTGGAGGTAGTAGTCGCCGTCGGGATAGGTGCCCTTGCCGGGCCGGGGCGGCCGTCCGGGGACGTTGGTGCGGCGAGGGTCGTAGCGGTAGCCGTCGTGCTGCCAGTCGAGCCAGTAGACGAATTCTCCTGGCTGGGTGGCGGTGAGCAGTCCGCGCTGGGCGATCGCGTCGAGCCGTTCGGGGAGGTCCGGGACGAGCCCGTGGTGGGAGTGCAGGTGGAGGAGTCGCTGCATCGGCTGGTTGGAAACGTTGGTCGAGGTGAACAGTTTCGGGGTCGCGCACGAGGCCGCCGCGGCGTCCAGCAACCGATGCCCGATGCCCGATGCCTCTGCCTCGCGCCGATGGAGACACCATCAGCATCGCGACAAAGCCCTGTTCGAAGAATGTGTACTCCGCCGCGCAGTAGCCGAGCAGGCCAGACGTCAATTCCAACCAGCGCGCCCGACTCCGACTCACTCGCGCGGCGCCGACGGTCCGCGGCTCACAGCGTTCGCCACCAACACCAGGAACACGCTGATCGCCGCACTCGAAACTACGGCATCGCCGGCGCGCCCGCACCGAGGACCGCATCCGCGCCGCCCGCGCCACCGGCCCGTCGTCGATCGTGATCTTCATGGTGGGAGGGCTCTGAACAGCGGTAGCGGCTGCGGTGGGCCCGGCCTCGATCGTTGACGCCACTCCAGGGCTCAAATCGACTCCTCTGCGCCATCGCGGTCGCCTACGGCCCACTCGCGGTCATCCTTGTCCTGTCGAGGTGAGCGGAAGCGGCGGCCAGTAATGGTCAGGCCATCGTGCACAGCCACCTGTTCGACATCGGTCCAAGCGACGATTGAGGTCACGATCCCCGTTCCGTTATGGCATTCGGCGAGTTGATGCTTGCTGCGCTGCAGCTCCGAGGGTTCACGGCTGGGTCGGGTAAGACCCAGTTGCTGGGGGACACTCCTGCGCAGCGCACTAATCTTTCAGCGAGGCGAAGGCAGCCCTTGATGAGGTGCAGGATCAGCGGTCGGCTGCTGATCTCACGTGGCGTCTGCTCTCGTCCCTTGAAAAGGACACCGGGCTTCCGTCGATCACAACGCCAGCGAGTGGATTGACCGCAGCCTGGGGCAGCAGCTCCCTGCCAACTCTCGAAGAGTTGGCGAATGCGGGCGAGGTTGCCGGGCGATTTGGCTTGACGCGGTCGACGTGCTCGGCCAGCACCTCGCCTCTGGAGATCTTTAAGGGTGTGGGTTACGTGGGGTCGTGACGGCTGGCGTGGGCCACGCTATGCCGGAGGGATGAGGTATCCCGATGGCGGAGGGCTGACGGCTGAGGAGCGGGCTCGGCGTGAGCGGGTCAGGTTGGTGGCCGCCGATCTGATCGAGGTTGGCTTCGGGCTACCACATCACGCCGGACCTCGGCAGGGCGCGGCTGCGGGACCTTCAAGCGGATGTCCTGGATGAGTGGCTGGAAGCCAAGGCAGAGATCCTTTCGCATCAGTCCCTCAAGATGGTGCGATCGATCCTGCGGCGCTCAATCAATCAACCACGCGCAGCGCAGAGGCCTGGCTCTGAGAAACGTTGCCGAGTGGGTGGACCTGCCGAATGGGCAGCCTGGGCGTCCCAGCCAGTTGTTGATCCTTGAGCAGGCGGAAGCGGTCCTACGGGCGCGAGAAGGAAGCTGGATTCACGCATACGTGGTGCTGGCGCTCCTCGTGGGTGTTCGCACGGAAGAGGGACGGGCGCTTACCTGGGAGCACGTGCACGATGCCGAACCGGAAGAAGCACGGCCCCACGTGGATGTGTGGCGTTCAGTGCGCCGGCATGGCGACACCAAGACGATCAAGAGCCGTCGCTCGCTCGTCATGCCGTACCAGGCAGCTTCCGCGATAGAGGCGCACAAGTTGGTCTTTCCGAGCGAGAACGGTGAGCAGCGGCTGCGGACGAGCTTTGTATCCCTCCTCTCGGATCACGGAATCCCGATTGAGGTCATCGCCCGTGTCGTAGGCCACAGCGGCAGCAGCACCACCGAGCGTGTCTACCGCAAGCAACTGCGGCCGGTGATCACATCGGGGGCCTAAGCGATGGACGACATCTTCAAGGGGGAGTGGCGGCGCGACAGCCCTGGGGGCAGGCGGAACCCCGCGGTAATCGCGCCGTGGCTCCCTATCTGGCTCCCCACAGCCGTTCAGCGTCGAGGGTGGGGTATGTGACCTGGGCAGGGAGCCCACTGCCGCCATTACCTCAGGCGTAATCGACGGTCTGCGTGCCGCGCGGCAGTCTTGCTGGCACCGGAACTCGGGCGGCGCACTCCGTCCGAGCTCCGGGCCCGGCCCCTGACCAGCCCGTACGACCTCAATGGAGGCTGATCCGTCATGTCCGCCACTCTGCTCACCGGTCTGTCCCGCACCACCGAGCCGCAGACGATGCTGCGTCGGTTCCTCGCTCTCGACGCCGCCGTCACCGGCGTGAACGGACTGGCGTACGTCGCGGCCTCCGGCCCCCTCGGGCGGCTGCTCGGCATCGACGCGTCCGTCCTTCTCGTACTGGGCGTCTTTCTCACCCTGTTCGCGGCCGGCGTCGGCTACCTCGCCTCGCGCCGACAGCCGCCGCGGCTGCCCGTCACGCTGGTGATCGACGCCAATCTGCTGTGGGCCGTCCTCAGCGTCGCCGCGCTCGCGCTCTGGTTCGAGCCGAGCGCGGCAGGGGCCGTCTGGATCCCGCTGCAGGCGCTCACCGTGGCCGGTTTCGCGGTACTGCAGTGGTCCGCGCTGCGGGTCGCGGCTACCGCTACGGCTACGGCTACGGCGTGAGGGACTGGAGGTACTTGACCGTCGCCGGGTCGGCCGGGAGAAGAGTCTCGATGGCCAGCTCGGCGACCGTCACATCCATCGGGGTGTTGAAGGTGGAGATGGACGAGACGAAGGACAGCACCCGGCCGTCGTGCTCGATCTCCATCGGAAGCGCGAAGGAGGGCCGCGCGATGGTCGTTTCCGCCGCTCGCCCCGGCTGGGGATACGCGGCGACCTCGTCGTACAGCTTGCGCAACGCCTCAGAGCGGGCCAGTGCCATCTGGCGCTCCATCTGGGCCAGCAGATGACCGCGCCACTCCCGCAGATTCCGGATCCGCGGGGCCAGTCCCTCGGGGTGCAGCGTGATCCGCATGGCGTTGAGGGGCGGCGCGAGCAGATGCTCCGGCAGGCCCTCCAACAGCATCGCGATACCGCGGTTCGCGGCGACCACCGTGTACGTGCCGTCGACGACGAAGGCGGGATACGGCTCGTACCCCCGCAGCAGCTGCTCCAGACCCTCCCGCAGCGCGCCCAGCGCCGGATCGCCGAGCGGCGTCTCGGCGTACCGTGGCGCGTAACCGGCCGTCAGGAGCAGGGCGTTGCGCTCCCGTACGGGGACGTCGAGGTGTTCGGCGAGGCGCAGGATCATGTCCTCGCTCGGACGGGAGCGGCCCGTCTCGATGAAGCTGATGTGGCGGGCCGAGGAATCGGCGCGCAGGGCCAGCTCCAGCTGGCTGATCCGGCGCCGCTCGCGCCAGTCGCGCAGCAGCGGCCCTACTCCAGTGTCCAACGCGACAGTTGTCATACCCAGACCGTAATACGGCGGGGGATGAGAGAAGCCCCAGCCGGAGCGGGGGTCTCCGACCGGGGCGGTCCAGCGTGGGTTCCCGGGGCGGTCGCCTCTCGGCGAAACGCGCAGCGACGCCACATATGGATGAACGGTAAACCATTGCATGGCGTTCCGGGGTCTGTCCGGACGCACTGTGATGTGCGCTACTCCGGGTTATGGACCGGTGTGCGGGGTGACCCGGGGGATTGTTCCCCACCCCGCCCCTTCCCATAACTGAGGGCTGACGCCCCCACACCCCCATTGCTCCGTCGCGCCCCCGCTGCGGAGTGGACGGAGTCCCCGCCCCGGGGCGCAGAGGTACCGCGGTGGGGGAGCGGGTACGGGGGCCACCCCACCCGCGAACCCTTGTGGCGGCTTCGGGTCGTCCTGCGCGGGCCACTGGGCACCCACGGTTCGCCGGTCTGGTGTCCCGTCTTCTGGTGAGCGTGGGCCGGGGGCGTTGGTGTGCCGCCGACCCCGAGGCGCCCGCGCCCGTACCGCACCCGCACCCGCACCCGCACCGCGGCGAAGCCCCGGGCCACCCGGCGACCCCGCACATCGCGCCCGTTCCCCGCGCGGTCGGCGCGGCCTCGGGGCACCATGGCTCCATGCTGCTGGCCCGACTCGTCGACGTGTCCCAACAGGTCGCCGCCACCACCGCCCGCTCGCGCAAGATCGCCGCGCTCGCCGAGCTGTTCGCCGACACCCGCCCCGAGCACGTCGCCCTCGTCATCTCCTACCTCGCCGGACGCCTCCCCCAAGGCCGCATCGGCATCGGCTGGACCGTCCTGCGGGATCCCGTACCGCCCGCCCCCCACCCCCGCCTCACCGTCTCCGACACCGACACCGCGCTCACCGGACTCGCCGCCGTCACAGGCCCCGGCGCGCAGGCCGAACGCAAGCGCCTCGTGCGTGAGCTCATGGCCGCCGCCACCGCCGATGAGCAGAAGTTCCTGGTGCGGCTGCTGACGGGCGAGGTACGTCAGGGAGCGCTGGACGCCATCGCGCTGGAGGGCGTCGCCAAGGCCGCGAACGCACCCGCCGACGACGTACGCCGCGCCGTCATGCTGGACGGCTCACTGCCCCGCGTCGCCGGCGCTCTGCTCGCCGAGGGGCCCGCCGCGCTGGAGCGGTTCGCGCTGCGCGTGGGGACCCCCGTGCAGCCGATGCTCGCCCACACCGCGAAATCCGTGACCGCGGCGATCCAGGCGCTGGACGCGCCCTGCGTGGTCGAGGAAAAGCTCGACGGCATCCGCGTCCAGGTGCACCGCAGCGGTGAGGACATCCGCGTCTACACCCGGTCCCTCGACGACATCACCGACCGGCTCCCCGAAGTCACCCTCGCTGCCGGCCAGATGCAGGGTGATCACTTCATCCTCGACGGTGAGGTGATCGCCCTCGACAGCACCGGACGCCCCCTCCCCTTCCAGGACGTGTCCTCCCGCGTCGGCTCCCGCCTCGACGTGGAGACGGCGCGGGCGACTCTCCCCCTGTCACCCGTCTTCTTCGACGTCCTCGCCGCCGACGGCGAGCCGGCCCTCGACCTCCCCGGCAGCGAACGGCACGCCGTCCTCGCCCGCCTCGTCCCCGAACCGATGCGCGTCCGCCGCGCCGTCGTGGACGACCCGGCGTCTGCCGAGCAGACCGCCGCCGCCGAGGAGTTCTTCGCCGAAACCCTGCGCCGCGGCCACGAGGGCGTCCTGGTCAAGGCGCTCAACGCGCCGTACGTCGCCGGCCGCCGCGGCCGTTCCTGGCTCAAGGTCAAGCCCGTCCATACGCTCGACCTCGTGGTTCTCGCCGCCGAATGGGGTCACGGCCGGCGCACCGGTCTGCTCTCCAACCTCCACCTCGGCGCCCGCGCCGCCGACGGTACGTACGTCATGCTCGGCAAAACCTTCAAGGGCCTCACCGACGAGATGCTGCGCCGGCAGACGGACCGGCTCCGCGAACTCGCCGTCGAGGACGACGGATTCACGGTGACGGTCCGCCCCGAGCTCGTCGTGGAGATCGCGTACGACGGACTGCAGCGCTCCCCGCGCTACCCGGCCGGCGTCGCCCTGCGCTTCGCCCGCGTGCTGCGTCACCGCCCCGACAAGCCCGCGGAGCAGGCCGACACGATCGACCATGTCCTGGAGTCCCGCGCCTGAACCGCGCGCGAACCACGCCGGAGATTTATGGTGGCCAAAGCCGCCGCCGCCTCCTGAAGGGATTCTGGTCATGCCCGCAGAGCCGCTGTCGCAGAAGGAGATCGAGGACCAGTTGCGGGAACTTCCCGGCTGGGCCCAGGAAGGCGACCGTATCGCCCGCGTCTACCGCCTCTCCACCCACTTCGCGGCGACCGCGATGGTCGTACACATCGCCCAGATCCAGGAAGAGCTGAACCACCACTCGGATGTGACTCTGGGCTACAACACGCTGACCCTCTCGGTGAACACCCATGACGCGGGCGGCGCGGTCACCGAGAAGGATTTCCAGCTCGCGCAGCACGTGGAAGCCATCGCCGCGGGCCACGGCGCTAGCTGACCCGCCGGGACAGTTCCATCACCCAGTTCGTCACCCACGTCCGCTCCCCGTCGACAGAGAACGCCTGCTCCCAGCGGGCCGCCGAGTCGCTGATGCCCGACCAGACGTAGCGGACCCTGACGTCCTTGCCGTCATGGGTGTCGTCGCCGTAGAACTCGCCCCGTCCGTCCGCCCCGAACCGGCCGACCACCGGCGGGAACAGCACACCGGTCAGGTCGTTCGACCAGTACAGGGACCACTCCGCCCGCTCGGCGTCGTACAGCCGCAGCGTCAGACCGGAGAACCCCAGCGTGGGGAACTCGATCTCGTCGAAGTTCGCCAGGCCGCCGAAGTGGCGCGACGCCCGGGACGCTCCCGGGAACTCCTCCCACTCGCTCGCCTCGTCCAGGAAGTCCGTACGGCGACGGTTGGCGACCGCCCATTCCCCATGGAGGAAGTCGAAGTCATTCACGCTCGGTCTCCCGTCGTGCCGTCGGTGAGCGAATCGGCCAGATAGCCGTCCAGATCGGGCTGGTCCGGGGCGAGGATATGGCGCACCCACGCGTCCCGTTCGTGCTGGATCGGCGGCAGCTCCCACACGCAGCCGATCCAGGGCCGGTCGAGCCTGATGAAATGCGTCGGGTCGTTGTCCGGACAGTCCAGAACCGGCTGTCCCGCCACCGCGCACCCGAAGTGCAGGACGTTGTCCCACACCCAGCTGTACGCGTTGAGGTAGGCGCCGTCGTCCCCTCCCCTGTGGAGGACGACGAACGTGGCAGCCGGAGTGGAGTCCGGCTCGGGCGGCAGCAGCTCGGGAAGGATCGCGTACGCGGCCTTCTCGATCGCCGGGTCGATTCCGGCCGGATCCGCGGTGACGTGGTAACGCTTGACGCTACGGCCGCCGACCTCGATCGGAGGCAGCGACCACAGCAGTTTCTCGGTGAAGGTCATGACCGGACGCTATGGCCGCTTCACTGACACCATGTGTCAGTGAAGTCCAGCCGTCTTGTGTCGATCCTGCTGCTGCTCCAGACCCGGGGCCGGATGACCGCCGCCCAGCTCGCGGCCGAGCTCGACGTGTCCGTACGGACCGTCTACCGCGACATCGACGCCCTGCACGCGTCCGGCGTGCCGCTGTACGGGGACGCGGGCCACAGCGGCGGCTACCAGCTGCTCGCCGGTTACCGCACCCGGCTGACCGGGCTCTCCGCCGGGGAGGCGGAGGCGCTCTTCCTCTCCGGGATCCCCGGCCCCGCCGCCGAACTGGGGCTCGGGTCCGCCCTCGCGGCCGCCCAGCTGAAGCTGCGCGCCGCGCTCCCGGCGGAGCTACGGGACCAGGCCGACCGGATGCGGTCCCGCTTCCACCTCGACGCGCCCGGCTGGTACGCGCCGGACGAGAAGGTTCCGTATCTCTCGGCGGTGGCGGACGCGGTGTGGAACAGCAGGGTGCTCCACATCCGCTACCGCCGCTGGAAGGAGCCGACCGATGTGGACCGGCGGCTTGAGCCGTACGGGCTGGTGCTCAAGGCGGGGCGCTGGTACGTCGTCGCCGGGCCGGGCCCGCGGACGTACCGGGTCGACCAGATCCTGGACGTCGTGTCCACGGACGGAGACTTCGGAGGCCCGCCCGACGGCTTCGATCTGGACTCCTACTGGCAGCAGCACCAGGCCGACTTCCACGCCCGCCTGTACACGGACAACGCACTGGTCCGGCTCTCGCCCGGCGCCGCCGCCCGTCTGAAGGACCCAGCCGGTACGAGAGACCCCGACGGCTGGATCCGCGCGCTGCTCCCCATCGAGTCCATCGATCACGCGCAGCGAGAGTTCCTCGCCCTGGGCGCGGAGATCGAGGTCCTCGGACCGCCCGAGCTCCGCGCCCGGATGGCCGAGACCGCCGCCGCGCTGGCCGCGACGTACGCCCCCACCTGACTGTCAGGGACGCCACGCACCGGCCTCCGCCGCATCCCGTGCGAAAGCCGCGAACTCCTTCGGATCACGGCCCAGCACCCGCCGCACCCCGTCCGTCAGCGACGCGTTGTGCCCGTCGAGCAGCATGGTGAACAGGCCCGCCAGCCACTGCGAATCCGGCTCAGGGAACCCGTACTCCTGGAGCATCGCGGCGTACTGGTCACCGGATACCGGGACGTACCGCACCTCCCGGCCCGTCGCCCGGCCGATCTCCGCCGCCACCTCCGCGAAGGTGAGCAGCCGCGGACCCGTCACCTCATGGACCTGTCCGGCGTGGCGCTCCTCCGTGAGCGCCGCGACCACCACGTCCGCCAGGTCGTCCGCGTCGATGAAGGGCTCCGCCGTCTCGCCCGCCGGGAAGGGGATCTCACCGGCCAGTACCCCGTCGCGCATCGCGCCCTCGCTGAAGTTCTGCGCGAAGAAGCTCGCCCGCACCACCGTCAGACCGACGCCCGACTCCCGCAGCGCCTTCTCGGCGGCCACCGCTTCCGGCTCGCCGCGGCCGGAGAGCAGCACCACCCGCCGCACCCCGCTTCCCGCCGCCAGCCGACCGAAGGTCCGCATCGCCTCGGGTGCGCCGGGAGCCGCGAGATCGGGGTTCGCAACCGCTTGCCATGGAGTGCGGTGAGGGTGGTTTAGCTCGATCGTGTGAGGGTGGGCTTTGGGGCTTGCGTTATGTGGTGCGGGTCGGGGTAGCGTTGCTGTGCGATCTGGGACGCCGGGTGTGGTGTCAGCGTGCGGGGCCCCTGCTCCACCAGCGAGATGGTTCAGGGCCTCCCCGTCGCCTCTGGCCGCATCCACATGGCCAGGTCGTGAGGGACTCCGCCCTTCCGGGACCGGACCACGGACAGGATCCGTGTCGCCACCCGGAGGCGAAAGCGGACGACCAGTACGCCCAAGACCGTTCGGGGCGTGCCAGTGCGCGGACTCACTCCCGCTCACCGCTCAGGAACGGTAGTACGCGACGTACGCCTCCAGCAGCGCCCAACTCGACTCGCCCTCCCAGTCGAGCCGAACTCGCCCTGGCGCGAGCCGCCCGCACGTTCACTCCGAGCGCCGTGAGCTGCTGCGCCCCGGCGATGTCGCGATAGCCCGCGGCCCCGACTGCTACACCACGGCGGACCGGCCCACCCGCGAGCCCACGGCGCTGATCCGCCCCGGCGGCACCTGCCACACACTCCAGGGCGAACCGCTCGCCGAGTCCATGCGCCTGGGCGTACGGAGCTGGGGCAACGACCCCCGGGGATCGGCCACCATGCTCGTCGGGACGTACCAGATGAAGGGCGAGGTCAGCGGGCGGCTGCTGGACGCCCTGCCCCCGCTGCTCCACCTGCCCGCCGAGGTCTGGAACTGCCCGCTGATGCCGGTGCTCGACGACGAGATCACCCGGGACGAGCCCGGCCAGAGCGTGGTGCTCGACCGGATCCTGGACCTGGTGCTGATCGCCGTCGTACGGACGTGGTTCTCGCGGCCCGACGCCGAGACCCCCGCCTGGTACCTGGCCATGGGCGACCGCGTCGTGGGCCCGGCGCTGCGGCTGATGCAGGACGACCCCGCGCGCCCGTGGACGGTGGCGTCGGTCGCCGCCAAGTGCGGGGTCTCCAGGGCCGGGCTCGCCCGGCGGTTCCATGAGCTGGTGGGGGAGCCCCCGATGGCGTACCTCACGGGCTGGCGGCTCGCGCTCGCCGCGGATCTGCTGCGGGAGACGGACGCGACGGTCGAGGCGGTGGCCAGGAAGGTCGGCTACAGCGGTTCGTTCGCGCTCAGCGCCGCCTTCAAGCGGGTGCGCGGCATCAGCCCTCAGGAACACCGTACGGGCGGTACGGGGGATCGCAGCCGTACGGCTTTGCTGAACCAGCAACAAAACTCGCCGTGATGGCACAAGCTGCGCCACGCTTGGCCCATGACTCATCACCACGACACGACCCACATCGACTGGAACGAGATGGGCGCGCTGCTGGAGCGGGGCGCCGAGATTCAGAGCCCCCTGTACCGGCAGGCCGCGGCCTGGCTCGGCGAGCTGCTGCCGCCGGTCGGAGTCCGGCGGATCCTCGACATCGGCAGCGGACCGGGCGTGCACACAGCGTTGTTCGCGGAGGCGTTCCCGTACGCCGAAGTGGTCGCCGTCGACGCGACCCCGGAGCTCCTCGACCAGGCGCGCGCCCGCGCCGAGCGCGCCGGGTTCGGCGACCGGTTCCATACGCGCCATGCCGAACTCCCGGACGGCATCGGGGAGCTGGGCGAAGCGGATCTCATCTGGGCGGGCAACTCCCTGCACCACATCGGTGACCAGCGCGCGGCACTCGGCGGCTTCGCCCGGCTGCTGCGCCCCGGCGGGCTGCTCGCGCTGGCCGAGGGCGGGCTGCCCGCGCGCCATCTGCCGCGCGACATCGGCATCGGCCGACCGGGTCTGGAGACCAGGCTCGACGCGGTGACGTCGGAGTGGTTCACGCGGATGCGGGCGGAGCTGCCCGGGGCGAAGGACGAGGTCGAGGACTGGCGGGCGTTGCAGGCGGCCGTGGGCCTCACGCCGAGCGGGACACGTACCTTCCTGCTCGACCTTCCCGCGCCGGTCCCGTCAGGCGTACGCGATCACCTGGTCGCCGCCTTCTCCTGGCAGCGCAAGATGCTGGACGGGCAGTTGGCGGACGACGACGCTGCCGTACTGGACCGGCTGCTGGACCCGGACGATCCGGCGAGCCTGTTCCGCCGCCCGGACGCGTACTTGCTCACCTCGCGCACGGTGCACACCGCGCGCCGGGGCTGAGCCGAAGGGCCCGTCGCCCGTCGCCCGTAGTCTTACATGCAGTGGCCGGCCGCCCGGTGGCTCCTGGCGACCGGCCAATTGACGGGCCGTCGGTCTCGTTGTCGGGCTCGTCAGCGCACCTTGACGGTGAAGTGATCCGAGACAGTTCCGCCGCCGATGATCCGGAGCTTGTTCTTCCCCTTGAGGCCGAGGAAGACCCGCATCTTGTATGTCGACTTGCGCGAGGTGTTCATGGAGGCGGGCAGGGTCACCCAGTGCCTGCCCTGCTTCTGTTGCAGCGTCACCTGCGTGCCCGGGCGCAGGTGTTTGGCCTTGCCGTACACGCGGAACTGCTGCCACGCCCCGACACTGCTGACGGTGGCTCTCGCCGTCAGGGCTGATCGTGTGGTCGCCGGCGCCTTTGCCGCCGTCGGCGCGGGCGGTGGCGGGGCGGCAACGGCCAGGGCCGCCCCCACAGTTACGGCCAGCACGGCGGCCGTCGCGAAGCCTGCTACCGATGCGCGCTTGAAACGCTCCATTGAGGACTCTCCAGGGTGAAGGGGACTTCCGAGCGCTTACCCTAGACATATCGCCCATATATATGAGGAATCGACGCGCTGCGAGTTGGACGCGACGCGGAACGACGTCGCCGCCCGGTGGAAACCGGGCGGCGACGAGTCTGTGCGTATCGATGTACCGGGTGCCGGTCAGGCGGCGCCGAGGTCGAACGTCGCCGGGTCGCCGCCAAGGCGCCTGCCCTCGTCCAGCGCCGCGAACGCCGCCAGATCGTCTCCGTCCAGCTCGAAGTCGAAGATGTCGACGTTCTCCTGTATCCGGGACGGCGTAACGGACTTGGGGATCACGACAATGCCCAGCTGCACATGCCAGCGCAGCACCACCTGCGCCGGTGACCTGCCGTGCTTCTGCGCGATCGCGACGACCGTCGGCACTTCGAGGAGGCCCTTGCCCTGGCCCAACGGGGACCAGGCCTCGGTCTTGATGCCGTGCTGCTCGTGGAAGGCGCGCGACTCGGCCTGCTGGAGCTGCGGGTGGAGCTCGATCTGGTTCACGGCCGGGACGATCGAGGTCTCGCCCATCAGGCGCTCAAGGTGTTCCGGAAGGAAGTTCGAGACGCCGATCGCCCTGACTCGGCCGTCCGAGTGAATCTTCTCGAAGGCCCGGTAGGAGTCCACATAGGTGTCCCTGGACGGCATGGGCCAGTGGATCAGGTAAAGGTCGAGGTAGTCGAGGCCCAGCTTGTCCATCGAGGCGTCGAAGGCGCGCAGCGTGGAGTCGTACCCCTGTGCGCCATTCCAGAGCTTCGTGGTGAGGAAGAGGTCCTCGCGGGGGAGGTCCGATATGGCGACGGCACGACCGGTGCCCTCTTCGTTCCGGTAGATGGCGGCGGTGTCGATGCTGCGGTAGCCGGCCTCCAGGGCCGTGGCAACCGCCTTCGTCGCCTCGTCGTCGGGTACCTGCCAGACGCCGAAACCGAGCTGCGGCATGGTGACGCCGTTGTTGAGGGAGAGGGAGGGGACCTGGCTCACGAGCGGTCGATCCTTACGTCGTCGGTTGGTACTCCAACGGCTAACGATCACCCTTGCGGACGCATTCCCGAGCCCGAAGTTGGCCGGATACAGCTCCGATGTATCCGGCCCAGATGATTGACCGTGCGTCGTTGAAGCGCCACCCTATGGCACGCACAGTTCACTCCTGACCCCCCACCTCTCAGGATAGGCAGGTACGGCTCATGTATGACACCGAGGAAACATCGGAGGAGACCGTCAGCTGGCAGACTCCCGAGTTCGAGGTCATCGAGACCGCGCTCGAAGTCACCGCCTACGCCCTCACCGACCGGTAGGCCCCGCCGCCATGCTGCTGCGGGTGCTCGGCACCGCGGCGGGCGGCGGACTGCCCCAGTGGAACTGCGCGTGTCCCGGCTGCGCCGGGGCACGCGCACACCCGCACCGGCGCCGCCGTCACGCCTCACTCGCCGTGTGCGCGGACCAGGGCCGCGCCGCACACGATCAGGACCGCGCGTATGACAAGCGCCTTGGGCACGACAGAGGCCGCTGGTATCTCGTCAACGTCACCCCCGACATCGGCGACCAGATCGAGGAGACCCCCGAGCTGCGGCCGGGACCCGGTCCACGCCAGTCCCCGGTGGCCGGAGTCATCCTCACCGACGCCGAACTCGATCACACCCTCGGCATCGCCCGCCTCCGCGAGGCCGACGGCTTCGAGATCCACGCCACCGCGCCCGTACGGGAGGCACTGCTCGACCGGCTGCGTCTGGGCGACACACTCGACCCGTACACCCACCTCGAATGGCGCGAGTTGAGCCCCGAAGCGCAACCGCGACCGCAACCGCTCGGCACGAGCGGAACAGTGGAAATCGCCGCCGTACCCGTTTCCGCCAAACGACCGCGCTACGCCGTCGCCACCGGCCCGGACGAGCCCACCTGGGTCATCGCACTGCGGCTGCGCGAGGCCGCCACCGGCCGCAGCCTGCTCTACGCGCCCGCCCTCGGCCACTGGAGCGACGACTTCCAGGAGGCGGTCGAGGAAGCCGACTGCGTCATCCTCGACGGCACCTTCTGGGACGACGACGAGCCCGTACGGGCCAAAATCTCCGCCAAAACCGCGACCGGAATGGGCCACTTGCCGATCGCGGGGCCGAACGGCACCGCGCGGCGGCTCGCCGGGGTGCGCGCCCGCTGCCTCTACACCCACCTCAACAATACGAACCCCCTCGTGGACCCCGGCGCCCCGCAGCACGAGCTGCTCGGCAGGTGGGGACTCGAAGTTGCCGCCGACCGGATGGTGATCGAGCTGTGAGCACAGCCAGCGCAGTCAGCACAGTCGCTCAGAACGTGCCCCCGACCGACGGGCCGTGGTGCCCGGAGGACTTCACGGCGCGGCTGCGTGCCGTGTCCGCCACCCGTTACCACGACCGGCATCCGTTCAACGTACGGATGCACGAGGGCACCCTCACCCCCGCCGAGCTGCGCCGCTGGATCCTCAACCGCTTCCACTACCAGCGCCACATCCCCGTCAAGGACGCCCTGATCCTCGCCAAGTTCGACGACCCGGCGCTGCGCCGCTCCTGGCTGCGGCGGATCCAGGACCACGACGGGGCGGCGGAAGGCGAGGGCGGCATCGAGCGCTGGCTGCGGCTCGGCGAGGCCGCCGGGATCGGCCGGGACCGGTTGTGGTCGGGGACGGAAGTGCTCCCGGGCGTACGGCTCGCGGTCGACGGATACGTCAATTTCTGCCGGCTGCGCTCCCCGCTCGAAGCCGTCGCCGCCTCGCTGACCGAACTCGCCGCGCCGGCCATCATGCGTAGGCGCATCGACGCCTTCGAACACCACTACCGGTGGATCGAGGCGGACGGTCTTACGTACTTCCGGGACCGCATCGGGCAGGGCAGTCGCGACAGCGAGGAGGCCCTCGCGCTCGTTCTCACCTGGGCCCGGACGAGGCAGGAGCAGAAGGCGGCCGTGGCGGCGCTCGCCTTCAAGTGCGAGGTGCTCTGGTCACTGCTGGACGCCGTGGACCACGGGGGGTCCCGGTCATGACCGGGACAGAGGCAGAGGCAGAGGCCGAGGTCTGGAAACCGGTTCTGCCGCGGTCCGTGATGCTCCGGCGCGACCGGGTGCGCGGGGTCGACCTGCTCGTACTGCCCGAGCGGGTGGTGGTCCTCCATGGCAGCGCGGGATCCATCCTGCGGCTCTGCGACGGCGTACGCGATGTCGGCGCGATCGTGGCGGAGCTGGCCCGGCTCCATCCGGGCGCGCCCGTGGCCGGTGAAGTGCCCGTCTTTCTGGCGCGGTTACGCAACGAGGGCTGGCTGACATGACACACGAGGCAATCGAGGCGACCGAAGTCCCACCCCCATGGGCGCTGCTCGCCGAGCTCAGCCACGGCTGCCCGCTGCGCTGTGCGTACTGCTCCAACCCCATCGACCTGGTCGGCCGCTCGGACGAGTTGACGGCCGCACAGTGGGCCGACGTGTTCCGGCAGGCGGCCGGCCTGGGCGTCGTACAGTCCCATCTGTCCGGCGGCGAACCGCTGCTGCGGCGCGATCTCACCGAGATCGTCGCCGCCGCGGACGGCGCGGGCATCTATACGCAGCTCGTCACGAGCGGCGTCGGGCTGCACGAGCGGCGGCTGGCGGCGCTGACGGCGGCCGGGCTGCGCAGTGTGCAGCTCTCCGTCCAGCACGCCGACCCCACCGCCGCGGAACTCATCGCGGGAGCCCGCGCCTTCGAGGCGAAGGAGCGCGCGGCCCGGCTCGTACGGGAAGCGGACCTGCCACTCGGCCTCAACGTCGTCCTGCACCGGGCGAATCTCGCCGCGCTCGACGAGCTCGTCGAACTCGGCCTCGCCTGGGGCGCGGAGCGGATCGAGCTGGCCAACACACAGTTCTACGGCTGGGCCCTGCGCAACCGCGACGTACTGCTGCCGGACCGCGCCCAGATCGCCGAGGCCTTCGAGAGCGTCGAGCGGTGGCGGTCGCGGCTGGCCGGCCGGATGGACCTGGTGTGGGTCGCGCCGGACTACATCGACGGCACCGCCAAGCCCTGCATGGGCGGCTGGGGAGCGGTCTCCCTCACCGTCGCGCCCGACGGCACGGTCTACCCGTGCCCGGCCGCCGCCGCGCTGCCCGGCCTGGACCCGCCCAATGTCAGGGACCACGCCCTGGAGTGGATCTGGCGCGACTCGAAGGCCTTCACGCTCTACCGCGGCGAGGAGTGGATGCGCGACCCGTGCCGTAGCTGCGAACTGCGCACCAAGGACTTCGGCGGCTGCCGCTGCCAGGCGTACGCGCTGACCGGCGACGCCACCCGTACGGACCCGGCCTGCCGTCTCTCGCCCGACCACGCGCTCGTACGGGACCTCGTGGACCGTCCGCGCGGGGCGGCCGTGCCGGTGGCGGCGCCCGCGTACGCCTACCGCACCCCGCCATCCCCATCGAAGTGAGGAAAAATATGAGCGCATCCCGCAGGGCGATACTCGGCGCGGCCATCGGTGGCGCGGTCGCGGCAGGACTGCCCGCGATGGCGACCCCGGCGAGCGCCGCGTCCTGGCAACTGCGCTGGTCGCCCTCCGCGAGCAGCGACAAACTCAAGGCCTTCGAGACACTCGAGGACGACCGGGCGGACTCCCATACGGCCGCCGCGCCGCACATCCTCGCCGAGGGCGACAACTTCCGGTTCAATATGCACACCCAGGACCGGGACACCAGCACCGACCGGCAGCGCCACGAGGTCACCGGCTGCCGCACCGGCAGTTCCTACCTCAGCTGGCTCTCCGGCCAGACCTGGCGGCTCACGTACTCGATGTACATCCCGAGCACGCTCAAGGCGACCACCAGTTTCACCCACATCATGCAGATGAAGCAGCCGGGCGCGGGCTCCTCGCCGATCGTCGTGCAGTCGCTGCGGCGGGTCGACGGGGCCCAGACCATCGAGCTGAAGCTGTTCGAATCCGACACCCTCATCGGCCGTACGCCACTGGAGCCGCTGCACAACAAGTGGACCGACGTCGACTTCCAGATCAAGATCGGCAACGGCACTTCGGGCTCTGTCCGCTGGATCCTCAAGAGCGGCGGCACCACGGTCATCGACAAGTCCAAGTCGGGCGTGGACACCTTCCTCGCGGACCGGGTGCGCCCCAAGTGGGGCATCTACCGTTCCTTGGGCGACAGTTCGGGCTCCCTGCAGAACTGCCACATGCTCCTCACCAATATGCGCGGCTATCAACTCGTGTGAGGGGCAGCCGATTTCCAGAGGGACCGGAATGTCGGCGTGTTGAACGGTTCGGTACTGCGCGACGCCGATGCTCGCGTGACCCGTCGTCAACCAACTCGACGTCGACAGGAGAGAACAGACGTGCCACTACCCACCACACCGCTCCGTAAGTCCGCTATGGGCGCGGCCGTGCTCGCCCTGTTCGCTGCGCCGGCCGTACCTGCCGCCGCCCAGAACCCTGCTCCGCGCGCGCCCGGCGTGATGGCCGCCGCTCCGTACGAGTACCTCGGCTGGGGCAATCCGCAGAAGCCGACCGATGTCATGGCCGCCACCGGCGTGAAGTGGTTCACCCTCGCCTTCATCCTCTCCGACGGCGGCTGCAACCCGAAGTGGGACGGCAGCCGCGCGCTCAAGGGCGGCCCGGACGAGGCGGCCATCAAATCCATCCGCGCGGCGGGCGGCGACATCGTCGTCTCCGTCGGCGGCTGGAGCGGCGCCAAGCTCGGCGAGAAGTGCGCCGGCGCCGCCGCTCTCGCCGGGGCGTACCAGAAGGTGATCGACGCCTACCGGCTCAAGGCGCTCGACATCGACATCGAGAACACCGAGTTCGGCAACGCGACCGTACGGCAGCGGGTCGTCGACGCGCTGAAGATCGTCGAGCGGAAGAACCCGGGCATCGTCACATACATCACGATGGGTACCACCCCCAGCGGCCCCGAGGCGAAGGGCAAGGACCTCATCAAGCGCGGCGCGGCCGCCGGACTCGCGGCGGACGCGTGGGTGGTCATGCCGTTCGAATTCGGCGGCCACACCGGCACCATGGGCCAGGCATCCGTCAGCGCGCTCGAAGGCCTGAAGAACGCGGTCAAGAGCGCGTACGGCTACAGCGACACCGTCGCCCACCAGCACATCGGGGTCTCCTCGATGAACGGCAAGTCGGACGGGGGCGACGAGACCATCACCCTGAACGACTTCAAGACCATCCTGGCCTACGCGCGACAGCACCACATCGCGCGCTTCGCCTTCTGGTCCGTCAACCGGGACCGCTCATGCGGCTCGGGCGACGACGCCGACTCCTGCAGCGGCGTCTCCCAGGCGCCGTACGCCTACACCAAGATCGTCGTCCAGTACGCGGGCTGACGCCCGCGTCTCCCCCCACGGAGGCATACATGTACCGGAACAAGTCGAGAAGGACCCTGCTGAGCACGGCGGCACTGGCGGGGGCCGCGGCGCTCGTCGCGGGACTCGTCCAGCCGGCGGGCGCGACGGAGCCACCGGACACCCGTGGCACGGCCGCCGCGGCAGGCGCGCCGACGGCCATCACCACCATCTCCACCGGCTGGTCCATCCCCTGGGGCACCTCCTGGCTGCCCGACGGCTCCACGGCCCTGGTCACCGAACGCAACTCGTTCAAGGTCTTCAAGGTGACCCCGGCCGGGGCCAGGACCCAGGTCGGCACCGTCCCCAACTCCCAGACCACGGGCGGCGAAGGCGGCCTGATGGGCGTCGCAGTCGACCCCGACTGGGCGCAGAACCACTACGTGTACTTCATGCACACCTCGTCCGACGGCAACCGCATCGCCCGCATGACGTACGACGGCACGACGCTCACCGGCTACCAGGCCCTGCTCCAAGGGATCAAGAAGAACACGTACCACAACGGCGGACGCCTGGCCTTCGGCCCCGACGGTTATCTGTACGCAACGACGGGCGACGCCCAGACCACGTCCAGCGCCCAGGACAGGAACTCCCTCAACGGCAAGATCCTGCGCATGACGAAGGACGGCAAGGCGGCGCCGGGCAACCCGTTCGGCAACTACGTCTTCAGCATGGGCCACCGCAACCCGCAGGGCATCGCCTTCGACGCACAGGGCCGCCTGTGGGAGGCCGAGCTCGGCCAGAACTCCAGGGACGAGCTCAACCTCATCAAGCCCGGCCTGAACTACGGCTGGCCGACCTGCGAGGGCACGTGCTCGGTCTCGGGGATGACCAACCCGAAGAAGACCTGGGGCGTCGCCGAGGCCTCGCCGAGCGGCATCGCGATTGTCGACGGCGCGGTGTACATGGCGACGCTGCGGGGCGAGCGGCTCTGGCAGATCCCGATCAACGCGGGCAACGAGAACGTCGGCACGGCGCAGGCGTACTACGTCGGTTCGTACGGGCGACTGCGCGCGGTCACCAAGGTGCCCGGCGCGAATCAGCTGTGGCTCTCCACGACGAACGCGGACGGGAACGGGGGCGAGCCGGCCGGATCCGACAAGATCTTCCGGGTGACGATCGGCTGACCTCACCTCACCTCACCTCACGGCCTGCCCGGCGCGGCGCTCACTCCGCGCCGGGCAGTTCCCTGGTTGGTGCTGCCGTACCGGTCCGCTGTGGATGCCGAGTCAGTTGTCGCGCGGTCAGCGGAGCCCGAAGCGCTCGGCCCAGGCGGTCATATCAGCGGTCGTCGCATTGCCGCCGCAGACCACCAGGCCGAGCCTGGCACCCTCACCGACGCGCTCCAGGACCCGCCGCGCCGCGGGCAGCAGACATCCGGCGGCGGGCTCGGCCCAGACCTTCGCGTGGTCGGCCAGGTCGAGGGTGCCCTGCACGGCCTCGGCGTCGGTCACCGTGAGGACATCGGTGACCAGCGCCGAGACATGCTCGTAGGTGAGCTGTGAGGCGCTGGGGGCGCTCAGTGTCGAGACGATCGAGGACAGCTCGACCGGCACCGGCCCGCCGGAGGCCAGGGCCGCCGACATGGCTTGCGCGCCTTCGGTCTCCACGCCCCAGATCCGTACACCGGGGCGGCGCGCGTGCAGCGCGGTGGCGACACCGGAGATCAGCCCCCCGCCGCCGATGCTGACGAGTACGTCGGTGAGCTCCCCGGCATCCTCCGCGAACTCCAGGCCGACCGTGCCCTGGGCGGCGATGACCACGGGGTCGTCGAAGGGATGGACCAGGGTGAGCCCCTTGGTCCGGAGTTCGTCCACGAGGGAGAACGCGCCGTCCATGGTGTCGGCGAGGATGACGTTCGCCCCGGCGGCCTTGGCGATGTCCACGGCGCGGCCGGGCGCGGACCGTGGCATGACGACGGTCGCCTTGATGTCCAGCGCGCCGGCCATGACCGCGACCCCGATGCCGTGGTTGCCGCCGCTCACCGCTACGACCCCGGCGGCGCGTTCAGCCTCGCTGAGCGTGAGCAGCTTCGCCGTCGCGCCGCGTGCCTTGAAGGAGCCGGTGCGCTGCAGTAGTTCCAGCTTCGCGGTGACATGCGCGCCCAGGAGCGCGGACAGCCCGGGGCTCGGCACCGTCGGGGTCCGTATGACATGCCCGGTGATCCGCTCGGCCGCGGCTTCCACGTCCGCGACAGTGATCAGCACATTCGCCTCCGTCACATGCTCCGGGCCGCGGGCGACCGGGATCCGTATCATCCACGGCACAGGGGCGACGGCCACGTGGGCGCCGCGCCCGCGCACGGTAATCAACCGCGCGGCAGTTCGATCATCCTACGCCGCCCATGTCCGGGCCGGCGTGGGCCGTGAGGCCCCGCCTGTCGGGTCAGGGGTCTTCTTGACCTGAAGTGTGGTTGAGCTTCTAGCGTGTCCCCTGGTTGATCACCTGACGACGGGAGAAGCACGCTCATGATCCTCGTGACCGGAGCCACCGGAAACATAGGCAGTGCACTGCTGAAGGAGCTGCACGCATACGGTGCCGGGCCGCTGAGAGGGCTCACCCGTGATGCCGTACAGACCACCTTCCCCGAAGGGGTCGAGGCCGTGGAGGGCGACTTCGCGGAGCCTGCGTCGTTGAAGCCCGTCCTGGAGGGGGTGCGCTCGCTGTTTCTTGTGTCGCGTCTGGGCTCGGACGCCGACATCCTCGTAGCCGCCCGGCAGGCGGGTGTGGAGCATGTGGTGCTGGTGTCGTCGATTACCGTCCAGACCCATCCGCACCTGGTCCCCGCCGCCGAGAATCTGGCGGTGGAGCAGCTGCTCAAGGAAAGCGGTATGGCCTGGACGATCCTTCGGCCGACGCAGTTCGCGTCGAATGCCCTGATGTGGGCGGCTTCCATCCGTGAGCATGAGATCGTCCGCGCGCCGTACGCGGACACCGCATTGCCAACCATCCACCCTGCGGACATCGCATCGGTGGCACGGGTGGCGCTGACCGAGCCGGGCCACCAGGGGCGCACATACGCCTTGACCGGTCCAGAGCCGGTGACCGCCCGGCAGCAGGTCGAGGCCATCGCGGCAGCACTGGGTCGGGAGGTGCCCTTCGCCGAGATCAGCCGCGAGCAGGCCCAAGCACAGATGGCCGCCGTCTTCGGGGCCGAGGTGGCAGACGCGGTGCTCGACGTCACGGGTGGAGACGTCAACGACGAGCTGCTGATGGTGCGCGACACGGTTTCACAGGTAACCGGAACCCCGGCACGGCCCTTCCGGCAGTGGGCTTCAGAGAACGCCACCGTCTTCCACTGAATCGCCTGGGCCTGAGCGGCGGCCTTGACCGTAAGGGACGAGCGGACAGGATGAGGATCATGGGTAGCGAGACGCAGGGAAACGGTCAAGACGTGGCAGAGCCGGCGCGCCCGCTGGCCCTGGTCACGGGGGCCGGACGGTCGGCGGGCATCGCCGCGTCCGTCGTAGCGAATCTGGCCCGCGCCGGCTGGGATGTGGCCTTCACGTACTGGACGCCGTACGACGCGCGGATGCAGTGGGGCACAGAGCCGGGCGCGCAGGGAGAGCTGAAGGAGAAGCTGACGTCCCTCGGCGCGAGAGCACTGGCGGTCGAAGCGGACCTGAGCGACCCGGCCGTGCCCGCTCAGCTCTTCGACAGCGTCGAGAGTGACCTGGGCAACGTCACCGCGCTGGTGCTCTGCCACTGTGAGTCGGTGGACTCCGGTCTGTTGGACACGACGGTGGAGAGCTTCGACCGGCACTTCGCGGTCAACGCGCGGGCAACGTGGCTGCTGATACGGGAATACGGGCTGCGATTCCGCGGGCAGCACGGCAGCGGACGCATAGTCAGCCTGACCAGCGACCACACCGCCGGGAACCTGCCGTATGGCGCGAGCAAGGGCGCGATGGACCGGATCACACTGGCCGCGGCCCGTGAGCTCGCCCACCTGGGAGTGACCTCCAACGCGGTCAACCCCGGGCCGACAGACACCGGTTGGATGACGGAGGAGAACAAGGCGGACATGACCCGCTTCACGCCGCTGGGCCGCCTCGGGATGCCGCAGGACTGCGCAAACCTGGTCACCTTCCTCTGCTCGCCAGAGGGCGGATGGATCAATGCCCAGCTTCTCCACAGCAACGGCGGCCTGGGGTAGACGACGGAGCACTCGTACAGCTGGGCGAGCCGGTCGAGGGTTTCCAACGAGGGCGCATGCCTGGTGCCGGCCGGCCGTAACTCCCAGGTGGAGATGTTCTTGAAGGTCTTGGGCTGATCGGGCCATCGCTGGTTCCACAGGTCGGCGACTGCGCGCCGGCTCAGGCCCCCAGCCATCCGGGGTGCCACCCGGGCATTGATCCGGTAGCCGCCTTTCCTGTGGTGCTTCGCACGCTCGACGCGGACCATCTCGTCGAGTTCGGCCACTCTCACGGGCCGTGGAGCGAGATGGCCGCTGTGCCTCACGAACAGCCTCGCCCGGGGCGGTGTCGACACCGCCCCGGGCGAGACCAGGAGCAAAATCCAGAGGGTTACTGAGTGGTGGTGTAGGCGCGTTCGATCGTCTGGACCAGTGTGTTGCCGTCACGGTCGGTCAGCTTGGCGCGCAGCGAGACGGAGCCCGCCTGCGCCGGGTGGGTCAGCGACAGGTGCGTGCCCCCGATGGCCTTGGTGGGCCGCCAGGTGGTGCCCCCGTCGTACGACACCTCGAAGGCGAGCTTCGCCGGCCGATGTCCGGCGGCCGCACCCTCGATGCTGAAGGGCACGTCGAACCGCTTGCCCGCCTTCGCCGTGCTGGACAGGGTCAGTTCGGGGGAGAAGCGAACCACCGACAGTGGCAGCGTGGTCGGCTTGTCCTTGGAGGTCTCGCCGGAGCGGAAGGTCCACTGCGCGCTGACGCGGGTGCTGACCGGGTACACCGCGGGATCACGGGAGCTGTCCAGGGTCAGCTGGTACGCGCCGGCCCGGGCGGGAACGGTGTATTCGGTGACGCCGTCGGTCGGCGGGATCCCGTAGTCGTCGGAGATCTCCTTGCCGTCCGCCTGTAGCGAGGCCTCCACCGAGGTGTAGTCGCTGGTGCCCCAGTGCCCGGCACCGTCGCCGAACAGCGGCAGATAGGCGCTGATGACATTCCCGTACCGCACGGCACCGGGGTATCCCCTGTCCGGTCCGGCGTCCGCGGAGCCGCCGAGGGCCGGGCCGAAGACGCCGACGTTGAACTGTTCGCGGTAGCTCCGGCCGGCCTGCCAGGTCCTGGGCATTTTCATGAGGAAAGATTCGAAGCGCTTCTCCTCGCCCTCGCCGCTGCTCTGCCACATGCGGAAGGACCATTTGACGCCGTTGTCGAGGATGTAGTCGGTGGTGCGCAGCGGCAGGGTTCCCCTCAGGTCGGTGTAGCTGCGGACCAGCCTCCCGTCGGCTGTGTGGGGAGACACCTCGACCTGGACGTTCCTGCCCCCGACGGGTACGCCGGCCTGGAAGTCGACCTTGGCGAGCTGCTTCTGCTCGACCTCGGCGGCGAAGCCGCCCAGCCGGTTGGCGCGGTCCCAGGCCAGGTGGTAGGTGACCGGCCGCCCCTCGTTGTCCTGGCGTGTCCAGTCGCCGGTGAACATGGCGGACACGCCATCGGCAGCCAGGTCGGGTCCGAGCTGCCCGAACCGCGTGCCCTGGAAGGTGGGCAGCAGGTACTCGAGGCTGCCCGCGCGCAGTCCCTCGCCCCGCTCGTAGCTGAATGCAGCCGTGGCCTCGGTGTTCTCGGCCGCCGCGTCGGGCACGGTGATCTCCACCGGCTGTGCCTGCCGGGCGTCGACGGTGACGGTGGTGTCCGCGTCCATCCGCAGCTTCGGCTGGACCAGCACGGCGTGGGTGGAGGACGTGTAGTAGGGGTGGATCAGACCACTGAGGGTGTAGTCGCCCTTGGGCAGCCGTACCGTGAGCTCGCCGTCCTTCTCGTCGGCGTAGGTCTCGTAGAAGTCCCTGTCGATGGCCTCCAGGGAGGTGGCGGCGTCGCCGGTCGGCTCGCCGTTCTCGTCGATGTGCTTCAGCGTCAGGTCGTACGACTCGACCTCGCGCTCCACCCCGACGGCGGTGCGCACCTCTGCCTTGCCGTTCGCCGAGGTGGCGGACACCGAGCCGCCGAAGGTGCCGTCGGCGCTGCCGGCGCGGGTGTCCGCCGTGACGGCGGCGCTCGCCTCGCCGCCCGCCGGGACGGTGAGCCGCCGCGGCGAGACGGCGAACATGCCCTCGGCGGCGGGCTTGCCGTCCACCGAGAAGGCGTCGGCGGACAGCTCCAGAGTGACCGGCTGCGTACCGAGGTTGCGGTACGTGAGCTGCTTGGTCACCGGTTTGTCGTCGGCGTGCGGCCACTGCTGCGTGCCGAAGCCGATCGGCCCCTGCTCGGTGACGACACTCTGGTCCATCGCCCGGACCACGTCGGTGCGGCCGGTGCCCTGCTGGAAGGAGCTGTACGAGCCCGGCTTGGTGGAGCCGGTGAGTACTGCCTTGAGGCGCTCGCCGCTCCAGTCGGGGTTCCGCTGGGCGAGGATGGCGGCGGCGCCCGCCACATGCGGGGACGCCATGGATGTGCCGCCGATGGTGAGGTAGCCGGGTATGTCGGAGGGGACCTCGGCCTCCAGGAAGCTGCCGGCCGCAGCGGCTGCCGTGATGGCGACACCGGGCGCGGTCAGGTCGGGCTTGACCCCGCCGTCACCGACGCGCGGGCCGCGGCTGGAGGATTCGGCGAGCTGGTCGGCCTTGTCGACCGAGCCGACGGTGAGCGCGGCCTCGGCGCTGCCGGGCGAGCCGACGGTCTGCTCGCCGAACTCGCCGTCGTTGCCGGCCGCGATGACGAAGAGCGTGTCGGTCTCGGCGGAGAGCCGGTTGACCGTTTCCTCCATCGGGTCGATGCCGGGCGTGTCCGTGCCGCCGAGGCTGAGGTTGACGACCTCGGAGCCCTGGGCCACCGCCCATTCCATGCCCGCGATGATGCCGGACTCCGAGCCGAAGCCGTTGTCGTCCAGGACCTTGCCGTTCAGGATCTTCGCGCCCGGGGCGACACCCTTGTACGTGCCGCCGGACCCCGCGGGAGAAGCAGCCCCCGTCCCGGCAGTGATGGACGCCACGTGGGTGCCGTGGCCAAACTTGTCGCCGGTGCCGGAGGAGCCGGAGAAGTCCTGCTCCGCGATCACCTGGCCCGCGAGATCGGGGTGGGCCGTGTCGATCCCGGTGTCCAGTACGGCGACTTTGACGCCGGTGCCGTCGTAACCGGCGGTCCAGGCGGTCGGCGCGCCGATCTGCGAGACGCTCTTGTCGAGGGAGGCCCGGCGCCTGCCGTCCAGCCACACCTTTTCCACTGCCGTCGAAGCGGTGAACCCCCGCGCACCCGCGCCGGTGTCGGTCACGGCGTCCCAGAACGCGGTGCCACGCTTCTTGACGGGGCGCATCGCCTTGCCGTTGACGACGGGCAGCGCACGGCCGATCCGCGCCCCGGCCCCGGTGAACGGGCTCATCGAGGGTGCTTTCTGGCCCCGGAAGGTGACGATCAGCGGCAGGTCGGAGCGGCCCGCGTCGTCGTAGCCGTCCGCCACCAACCCGGTCACATCGAACAGCCGGGCATCCAGTTTGCCCTGCGCCAACAGCAACTCCGCGTCGCCGGGCACCACATGGGTGTGCCCGCCGATCACCCGGACCGAGAACGGCATCCGCTCCCGGCCCTCTCCCCGCTCCACCCCGGTGACCTGGCCGGCGCCGTCCACCAGCACCCGGTCGCCGGTGACCAGCGTCACCGTCTTTACCGCCTTTACCGCCTTCACCGCCTTGGCCGTACCGGCGCCGCTCGCACCCTGGGCCACCCCGCCCGGGACACCGGCCAGCAAAAGGGCCGTGGAAGCAACCCCTGCCGCCACGACCGCACGCCTTCGTCTTCCGCGTAACTGCACCTGAACTCCTGACACTTCGAGAATCGGACAGGAGCCGCCGCGACCCCGGAAACTCCGGAGCCTCACCCGTATGCCCAACGGCCCACCCTTCATAGGGCCCGAGGGGGCCGGTCGGTTGACACAACATCAGCATCCGTTTCTGACAGGAAGTCAGTCTGCCTGTGACATCTCGGGCAAAGGGCGTCACCGGGTACAGAAAAAACTCGTGCTCGATGTCAACCGGATCCTGGTCCTCAGGCGTAGACGTAACGAAGACCGATCGTGAGGAGCGCAAAAAGTTGACCGTCGAGGAGTTCGAGGAGTTCTACGCCTCTGCGGTCAGGCGTCTCACCAGCCAGCTCTACGTGATGCTGGGCGACCTGCACGAGGCCCAGGATGTGGTCCAGGAGGCGTTCGTCCGCGGCTGGAGTCACCGGGCCCGGCTCGAGCGGGACGGGGCGCCCGAGGCATGGGTCCGTACGGTGGCCTGGCGGCTGGCGGTCAGCAGATGGCGCCGGAGCAGACGCTCGGACGAGGCATGGCAGCGGCACGGCCCACCGAGCCCGGGCCGGGAGCCCGATCCGGGCTCGGTGGCGCTGGTCTCGGCGTTGCGGCAGCTGTCGCCCCAGCAGCGCCGCACCGTGACGCTGCACTACGTGTGCGACCTGTCGGTCGAGCAGATCGCCGCCGAGACCGGCCTGTCCACCGGCACGGTCAAGACCCATCTTGTCCGGGGCCGGGCCGCCCTCAGCCGCCATCTGGACAACCCGTACGCGAAGGAGGTCCCCAGTGTATGAGCCCGACGATCACCTGACGGGCCTGCTGAAGCAGGCGGCCGTTGCCGCCCAGGACCGGACTGTGCCCGCCCCTGCCGCCGAGATCCTCGCCCGCGGCGCCCGGCACCGCCGGCGGCGCTTCGCGGCGATCACCGCCGCCGCATGCCTGGCCGTCGGCGCATTGACCGGCGTCGCCACGATCACGCTGACACCGTCCGACCACGGTGGGCGGGTCGAGCCGGCCGGGGACCCGGCGCCCAATCCGTCCCCCGCACCTTCGGAGAGCGTCATGGTCGAGCCCGGCCCGGTCGAGTCCACCGGCGGTGAGTCGCCCAGCCCGGGCGCGCCCACGGCCAGTCGGCCGCCAGGCCCGGGCGCGAGCGACACCGGTCAGTCGACTGGCCCGGACAGCTCCACCACCTTCCCGCCGGGCCCGGGCGCGCCCACTGTCGGTCAGTCGCCGGGCCCGGGCGCGAGCGACACCGGTCAGTCGACTGGCCCGGACAGCTCCACCACCTTCCCGCCTGGCCCGAGCGGCTCCGCCACCATGACGTCCAACCGCTCCGGCTGACCTTCACCCGCCCCATACGCCCGACGCTCACCACCACGCCGCCGGGGGGTCCTGCACGCCCTCTCCCGCCCCCGCCCCACAGATGTTGCGGCGAGCCTTCGGCATGCCCAGCGGCAGAGAACAGATGAGGAAAACGATGACAGCTGCAGGGCCAATCGTCTTGACGGGCCATCTGCCGCGACGCGCACCGCTGCCCGCACACCACCTGAACCCGGTCCTGGACGTGGTCGTCCCCGTGTTCAACGAGGAGACAGACCTCGAGCCGTGCGTCCGGCGGCTCCACGCCCACCTGCGCGAGACCTTTCCGTACCCCTTCCGGATCACCGTCGCCGACAACGCCAGCACCGACGGAACCCCGTGGATCGCCGTGTGGCTGGCCTCCGAACTACCCGAAGTGGAGTGGATGCGCGTGGCTGAGAAGGGGCGGGGCCGGGCGTTGCACGTCGCCTGGTCGCGCTCTCCGGCCCCGGTGCTCGCCTATCTGGACGTGGATCTGTCCACCGATCTGGCGGCGTTGCTGCCGCTGGTCGCCCCGTTGATCTCCGGGCACTCCGACATCGCCATCGGCACCCGCCTGGCGCGCGGATCCCAGGTGGTGCGCGGCCCCAAACGGGAGATCATCTCTCGCTGCTACAACGCGCTGCTGCGCTCCACCCTCGCCGTCGGTTTCTCCGATGCGCAGTGCGGCTTCAAGGCGGTGCGGCGTGACGTCGCCGAGCGGCTGCTGCCCCTGGTGAAGGACTCAGGGTGGTTCTTCGACACCGAGCTGCTGGTGATCGCCGAGCGGGCCGGACTGCGTATCCACGAGGTGCCGGTCGACTGGGTGGACGACCCCGACAGCCGGGTCGACATCGTGTCCACGGCGCTGGCCGACCTGCGCGGCATCGCCAGGATAGGCAGGGCGCTGGCCCACGGCTCGCTGCCGCTGGCCGGGCTGCGCCGAAGCAGCGGCAGCGGCAGCGGCAGCGGCTGCGAGCCGCCGGGCAACCTGGCCACCCAGCTGGTGCGCTTCGCCGCCGTGGGTGCCGTAAGCACCCTTGGATACCTGCTGTTGTACGCGGCTCTGCGCCCGGCCGCAGGGCCGCAGGCCGCCAACGCCCTGGCCCTGCTGACCTGCGCCGCCGTCAACACGACCGCGAACCGGCGGTTCACTTTCGGGCTGCGCGGCCGCAGCGGTGCGGTGCGCCACCAGGCCAGGGGCATGGTGGCCTTCCTCGTCGGTCTGGCGCTCACCAGCGGTTCGCTGGTCGCCCTGCACCACGTGGCGCCCGGAGCCTCCCACTCCACCGAAGTCGCGGTGCTGGTCGTCGCCAACCTGGCCGCGACGCTGCTGCGCTTTCTGCTCTTGCGGGCCTGGGTGTTCGCTGCCCGGCCCAGTCGTCTCAGGAGCCGGCCCGGCCGCCTCAGCTCCCGGACCAGCAGCCGCACATCAGGATCGGCCGCTTCATGAGCACGATGCTGACAACGTGGGGTGTCGACCCCGGCTTCACCGAATCCTCCGCCCCCGCCCCCGCGTCCGCGCCCGCTCCCGCTCCCGACCGGCGGCAGCGACTGCGCCGGGCGATCGAGCGCTACGGTCCCGTGCTGGCGCTGTACGGCGTGCTGAAGCTCATCGGCTTCTCCGTCTTCATGTACCTCTTGCACTCCACCGGGGACTTCAAGGCGAAGCACCCGCGCTTCGGCGGCGGCGCCCATCCCTGGGATGTACTGGCCAGTTGGGACGGCTGGTGGTACCAGCAGGTCGCCGAGCACGGGTACGACCCCGCGCTGGTACCGGTTCCCGGAGCCACCGGCCTGATCACCCTTGAGGAGAACTCGGCGGCGTTCTTCCCGCTCTACCCGGCCCTGATGCGGCTGGTCTCCGAGTGCACCGGCCTCGGCCTGTTCGGCGCCGGCATGCTGGTCTCCGTCGTCGCCTCATTCGTCGCCGCCCTCGGCATCTACGCCGTAACGGCGCGGCTCGGCGGTACCAGAGCCGGCCTGACCGCGGCCGGACTGTGGGCCGTCTGGCCCGGCTCCGGCGTGGAGTGGTCGGTCTACTCCGAGTCCCTTTACGTCGCTCTCGCCGTCTGGGCCTGCTACGCCGTCATGACCCGCCGCTGGCTCACCGCCGGTGTCCTCACGTTCGCCGCCGGACTCAACCGTCCCACCGCCGGCGCACTGATAGCCGCCCTCACCATCGCCGGGCTGCTCGCGCTGTACCGCCGGAAGGACGGCGTCCTGCGCCCGCTGGCCGCGATGGCGATCGCACCCCTCGGTCTATTCGGTTACCTCGGCTGGGTGGGCCACCACATGGGCGACTACGGAGGCTACTTCAAGCTCCAGTCCGGTGCGTGGGCCCACGAGTTCGACTGGGGCCGGCACACGCTCGACGTATTCACATCCGTCCCGGTCGGCCACTTCGAGTACTACGGCGCGCGGCGCATGGAAGACCTGATCGGCGTCGCCGTCGTCGTCATGGCACTGATGCTGATCCCGCTGCTGATCCGGCTGCGCCCACCGGCCGTACTGGTCGTCTACACAATCCTTTCCATCGCCCTCGTGCTGGGCACCCAGCAGATATTCGGCAACGTCTCCCGTTACCTGCTCCCCGCCTTCCCCCTCTTCATCCCGCTCGCCATCGCCATGCGCCCCCTCGGCCTGTCCATGCGGGTGACGCTGCTCGGCATCGCCGCGGTGGCCTCCGGCTCATACGCGGGCTACGCCCTCTTCGAGCTCGGCGTTCCGTAACCGACAACCGGTTCGCCACCGGCACCGGCCGGACCCTCACGACCACGCGACACCCCACGACACCAAGACGGGGGTTCGACGCCGCGATTGCCGTACTGACAGACGGCTCAGGCGTCCGCCCTGCCTCGCCGCCGCTGGGGGATTCCGCACGCCCTCATCCGCCTCCTGCCCCCTTGCGGGCACGCCAGGACTGGACGCTCGATGACCATTACCCCGCCCACCGCCCCGCCGCGCCCGCCCGTACGGAATCCCCGACGGAATCCCCGACGGAATCCAGGGCGCAGTCCCCTACGCAGTCCGGCCCCCGGCATGGCCCCACGGCTGCCGGCCCGACGGCTGCTCGACCGGCTGACGCACGCCGACCGGCGGGTGCTGCGCCTGTACCTGTTCACGCGCCTGGGTCTGGGGATCGTCACCTACTGCACCGGGTGGCTGTTCCCCGCCGACTCCGAGGCCAAGTCGCCCGGCCCGTGGCTGTCCCACTGGGAGCGGTGGGACTGGACGCACTACCGCCGCATCGCCGAGTACGGCTACTTCGGTGCCTTTCCGGGCGTTGATCCCGTGAGCGACACGCGCGCGGCGTTCTTCCCCGGCTTCCCTCTCGTGCTCCGCGCCGTACACACCGTCGTCCCCAACTGGACCGTGGCCGGCCTGCTGATATCCCTGGTGTGCGGCGCCGTGGCCGTCGTCGCCCTCGCCCGGATCGCCGGGCTCGGCCGACCGGACGGCGACGACCGGGCCGGGAAGCGGGCCGTCGGCTTCCTGCTGCTCTCGCCCGCCGCGGTCTTCCTCGCCGCCGGCTACACCGAGTCGCTCTTCCTCGCGTTCGCGCTGCCGGCCTGGCTCGCGGCCAAGAACCGTCACTGGCCCCTCGCCGGCCTGCTCACCGCGGCGGCCACCACCACCCGGGTCAGCGGGCTGTTCCTGGCCGCGGCGATCGCGGTCGAGTTCCTGCTGGCCCGCAACGACCGCGGTGCCCTCCGCCACTGGCGCTCCCTCCCCTGGTGCGCGCTGCCCGCCGGACCTGCCCTCGCCTACACCTACTACCTGCATCAGCAGACCGGCGACTGGATGGCTTGGAAGCACGCCCAGGAACGCGGCTGGTACCGGGACTTCCACACCCCTGCGGAAGCGTTTCGTAACACCTGGCAGAACGCGTTCGACCACGTCCATACCACCGGCTACGCGTGGGAGTTCCAGCTGGAGCTGGCCGCCATGGCAATCGGAGTCGTGCTGCTGGCATGGCTCCTGATCCGCCGTCGCTGGCCCGAGGCCGTCTACATCGCGCTCAGCCTCTGGGCTCTGGGAACGTCGTACTGGTACCTGTCGATACCTCGCGCCACTCTGCTCTGGTGGCCACTGTGGACCGGGCTGGCCCACTGGAGCCTGCGGCGCGGCTGGGTGAAGGAGGCGTACGCCTTCGTGGTGGCCCCGCTGATGGTCGTGCTCGCGGTGACCTTCGTCTCGGGGCGCTGGGCCGGTTGACCGCAACCGTGCCCCGGCCTGCCCGACCACCCCCGAACCATTGGCACTGACCCGGACCTTGGGACGCATAGCCGGCCCGCACGAAGAAGGCCCGCGCCGAACTTGCCGCCACCGACCTGGTGATCGAGGCCAAGCGCCCCCGGGCGGGACGCGGTCTTTTCCTGCCCGGCGCCTGGAGCAACCTCAAGGCGCCCGCCCTGCCCGTGGAGAGCTGGAAGCAACGGCTCTACCCGCTCATCGACCACGAACAGGCCGTGCCCATGATGTCGGTGGCGGAACTTTTCTCCCGCGCCTGGGCCCGGGTCCGCGACGGCGACGCCCCCGCGTTCGAAGAGCTCATCACCCGTGCCACCGGGAAGGGCCGGCGCTGAAAGAGCTTCAGGCGGCGTTCGTGCCGAGGTACGCGTCGAGGACCCGCGGGTCGGCGCGTACCTGCGTGGCCGGGCCCTCGGCGAGCACCTTGCCCAGATCGAGCACGACCACGCGAGCGCAGAGCTCCATCACAAAGGCGACGTTGTGCTCGACAAGCAGCACCGCGCAGTCCTCCTCGGCCGCGACATGCCGTACGACAGCGGCCAGCTGTCCCCGCTCCTCGGCGGACATGCCGGACGCGGGCTCATCGAGGAGCAGCACGCGCGGCGGATCCACCAGGGCACGGGCCAGCTCCACCATGCGAGCCTGGCCGACAGGGAGGGCGGCCGCGTACGCGTCGGTGAGCGCGTCCAGACCGCACGCGCGCAGGATCGTCGCGGCGCGGGCGCGGCGCTCCCTCTCGTGGGCGCGCCGGTGCGTGAGGCCGCCGCGCCACTCCTGGGCGACCAGGAGGTTGTCGGCCACCGTGAGCTGCCCGAAGAGCTGCTGCCGCTGGAAGGTGCGGCGCATTCCGTGCCGGGCCCGCCAGACGGGGGAGCGGCGCGTGATGTCCGTACCGTCGAGCAGTACGCGTCCCTCGTCGGGGCGGCGGATGCCCGACACGGCGTCGAACAGAGTCGTCTTGCCCGCGCCGTTGGGGCCGATGAGCCCGCATACCTCGCCGGGCCTGATGCCCAGGTCCACCCCGTCCAGGGCCTGGACGCCGCCGAACCGTACGCCGACGCCGGACGCCCGCAGTACGTACTCGCTCATGGCCGCACCCCCTCCCTGATGCCCAGATACGCCTCGGTGAGCCGGTCCCTCTCCACCTCGTCGCGCGGACCGCACCAGGAGACACGGCCCTGAGCGAGATACGCCACGGAGTCCGCGATGCCGAGCACTTCGGCGGCCTTCTCCTCCACCAGCAGCAGTCCGGTGCCCGCCGCGCGGATCTCCGTGAGCAGCCGGAACACCTCCTCGACCACGCGCGGCGCGAGCCCGAGGGACGGCTCGTCGGCGATGAGGACCTGCGGCGGGCGCTGGAGCAGCGGGGCGAGCGCGAGCATCTGCTGTTCCCCGCCGGAGAGCGAGCCGGCCAGTACGGTACGGCGCTGGGCGAGCGACGCGAACCGCTCGTACACGGCGTCCCGCGCGGACTGCTCCGGCAGCTGGAGCGCGAGGTTCTCCTCGATGGTGAGCGACGGAAAGATGCCCCGGCCCTCGGGCACGAGGAGCACTCCACCCCGGGCCCGCCGGACCGGGCCGTCGCGGGTGCTGTCCCGCCCGGATACGTACACGCTCCCGGCGACCGGAGCGAGCAGCCCGGCGGCGAGGCGGCAGATGGTCGACTTGCCCGCGCCGTTGGGCCCGAGAAGGGCGAGTATCTCGCCGCCGCGGACGGTGAGGTCGACGCCGTGGAGTACGGGGGCGGTGCCGTATCCGGCGTGGACACGGCGCAGTTCGAGGGCGGGGGGTGCGGACCCTGCCGTGGCCCGACCGCCGCGGTCGCCCCCGTGGCCCCGGATGCGGCTGCCCCGTGTGCGCGAGTCGGCAATCGAGCGGTGCTCTGGCGGTGTCTCTCGCGGTGGCTCTGGTGGTGGCTCTGGTGGTGCCAGTTCTACGGCACCGGTCGCGCTGTTCGCGCCGGATACGGGCCCCCACCCGGCCCGCGCGGACCGCGCGCCGCGGTCGACGGCAGCCTGAGCACCACCCCCAGAGCCCGCAACGGCCCCCGCCGCCACCCGCCGCGCCCGCATCCGTACCGACAACGCCGCGCAGTACCCGTCCGGGTCATTCGCCAGCGCCAGGCCGGCCAGACCGAACAGGATCACCGGCACATGCGCCGACTCCGTCACGTACTCCGCCACCACATGCGGCGCCAGCGCGAAGACCAGACCCGCCACCACCGCGAACTGCGGTCTCCGCACACCCGCCGCGACCACCACCGCCAGCCAGATCAGGCCCGTCATCGCGGTGAAGTCCGTGGCCGTGATACGGGTGTTGTACGACGCGTACATCACGCCGCCGAACCCGGCGAGCCCCGCCGAGAGCGTGAACAGCAGCAGCTTCGTACGCACCACGGAGATCCCGCTCGCGAGCGCCGCCGCCGGTGCCGAGCGCACCGCGAGCATCGCGCGCCCCGGCGGGGAGTTCCGCAGCGCGCTCAGCGCCGCCACCGCCGCGCTCACCAGCACCACCAGCGCGACCCCCATGGCCCGGTCGTCCGCCAGATCGACCGGACCGAACACCGGGCGCGGGATCTCCCACCCCGTGTCCCCGTTCCGCAGCCACCCCACCTGGAAGAGAACCTGGTCGGCCAGGAACGCCAGCGCCAGCGTGGCCAGAGCCAGCGAGCGCCCGCCCAGACGCAGCGCGGGGAGCGCCACCAGGGCGCCGAGCAGCGCCGCACCGCACGTACCCACCAGCGCCGCCGCCGCGAACGGCCAGCCGTGGCTCAGCAGCAACCCGGCCACCAGCCCCGCGCCCGTCACAAACGTCGCCTGCGCCAGCGACACCATCGCGCCGAGCCCGGTCACCACCGTGAAGGAGACGAAGACCAGCGAGATCGCGAGCCCCTGCGCCAGCAGCCCGCTCCAGAACGGCGTGGTCACCGTATAGAAGGCCACGGCCAGCAGCACCGAGCCCGCTGCCCACGGCCCCCACCGCCGCCCCCACGACCGGCCCGCCAGATAGTCGACCGGCGGCGCGTCCACGGGTGGTGCCGTGCCCGCCGTGCGCTGCCGCCTGGCCAGCACCAGCAGCCCCGCGAACAGAATCAGGAACGGCACGGCCGTACGGAAGCCGGTGATGCCGTCGGCGAACGACGCGTACCCGGCCACCAGGTTCTGCACCACGCCGAGCGCGAGCCCGCCCGCGAAGGCCAGCGGCACGGACGCGAACCGCCCCAGCACGGCCGCCGTCGCCGACACGAAGAGGAAGAGCGTGTAGTCGTGCGCCGACAGGCCGAGCAGCGGCGTGGCCAGCACCCCCGCAAGCCCGGCGAGAGCCGACGACAGCATCCACGCGATCGAGGAGAGCCGGTCCGCGCTGATGCCCCGCAGCTCCGTCAGCGAGCGGTTGTCGACGGCGGCCCGCAGCCGCAGCCCGAGCCGGGTGTGCCGCAGCAGCACCCACAGCGCCACCGCCACCACGGCCGTCGCCACCCAGGTGATCAGCTGGTCGGAGTCGACGCCCACCCCGTCCATCGGCTGCCAGGACTTCGCGGGACTGGGGCCCACTCCCGCCAGACCGAACTGGTTCTCCGCGGGCTTCACGGGCGCGCCCGCGTCCTCCAGCAGCTCCACGATCCACAGCCCGAGCGCGGGCAGCGCGACCAGCAGTCCGATCGTCGCCACGATCTGCGCGGTCTCGCCGATCCGCGCCAGCTTGCGGAACATCAGCCGGTCAAGGCCCCAGCCGAGCCCCGGCGCGACCACGAACACGAGCAGCAGCGCGGTCGGCACGGCAGGCCAGCCGAAACCCGAGTGCAGCTCGTAGAAACCCAGAGCACACAGATACGCGGTCGCGCCGTGCGCGAAGTTGAAGAGCCCGGACGCGGAGTACGACAGGACGAGTCCGGTCGCCAGCAGCGCGTACAGCGCGCCCGAGACCAGCCCGCTCAGCACAAAGCCCAGCAGATCCGCCATGACCACGGGCCCTTATCGGAACGGGATCGGTTCGTAGCACTTGAACGGCGAGGACACCTCGTACGTCCCGTTCTTCAGCTGTACGAGCGCCCCGCACCCGAAGGCCTCCTTCTGCCCCTTGGGCAGGGCCCGGTCGCCCACCAGCGTGCCCGTGTCGGAGAAGCTCCCGGCGGCCTTCTGGAAACTCTCCACGGTCAGGTCCTTTCCGGCCTTCTCGGCGATGGAGAGGAAGAGATCGGCGGACATATATCCGGTCATCATGTGCATATTGAGCGGCACATCCTCGCCCGCGGCCTTCCTGATGTCCTCCTTGAACCGCCTCATCGCCTCGCTGCCCGACTCGAACGGCTCGAAGGTCAGCAGCACATGCACCCCGTCGAGCGCCTGCCGCGTCGCGCTCTTGGCCAGCAGCCCCGGGTCGTAGTCCGTCGGGTCGGTGATCACACCCCGGTAACCGGCCCGCTTGAGCGCCGTGAACAGGCCGATGTTGTACGGCGTCTGCATCACGGACACGACGGCGTCGGGAGCCTTGCCGCTGTTGGAGCGCAGGATCTCCTTGGTGTACGCGGACCAGTCGCTCGGCAGGGACGTCGCGGGCACGATCGCCTTCGCGTAGCTCACCTGGAAACCGGCCGCCGCGAAGCCCTGCTGGTAGGTGCGGATGGCGAAGGTGCCCGCGTCGTTGTCGTTGGCGAGGATCGCGACCGACTTGCCCTTCGCGCCGCCGAGCACCTGGGCCAGCCCCTCGGGCCAGCTCTGTGTGATGGTGCCGCCGGGCATCGGCACCATGCAGCCGCCGAAGCCGTAGATGTGCTTCGGCCCGCAGAACTGCGGAACCGTGCCCCAGCCGAATGTCGGCACCCGCTGCTGCTCCAGGAAGTCCGCCCCGGAGAACGTCACCGAGCTCATCGGGGAGACGGCGAAGACCTTCTCCTGCTGCACCAGCTTGCGGGCGGCGGCCAGGTTTCTGGCCGGATCCTGACCGTCGTCCTCCGCCCCCAGGTAGTTGATTTTCCGGCCGTTGACGCCTCCTTCGGCGTTGGCCCGCTCATAGCGGGCCCGGGCGCCGAGGTCGGTGTCCTTCTTGGAGTAGCCGCTGGCCGTGGTCATCGAGACGATGCCGCCGACCTTGATCGAGTCGGCGCTCACTCCGCGTACGGAGGCGCCGTCCTTCCCGGTGGGCTCGCCGGAGGTGGACGCGGAGTTGCAGGCAGCGGCAAGCAGCAACATGGCCGCTGCGGCGAGGGTGCGGATCGATCGCAACACAGGGTCGTCCCTCCGTCGGGTGACCGAAATTCTGTGCCGATACCTGACGGACCGTCAATAACTAGCGCGGCACCATCACTGGTAGAGCGCGGCCACCTCGACCGCGTACGCCGTCTCGATCGCCCTCCGCTTGAGCTTGAGCGAGGGGGTGAGCAGTCCGTGCTCCTCGCTGAAGGGATGCGCCAGGATCCGGAACGTACGGATCGACTCCGCCTTCGACACGAGGGTGTTCGCGGCCAGGACCGCCCGCCGGATTTCCATCTCCAGATCCGGGTCCCGCACCAGCTCGACCGGGGTGAGCCGCGGCTTGCCCTGCATGGCCAGCCAGTGGGCGACGGCCTCCGGGTCGAGGGTGACCAGCGCCGCGATGTACGGCCTGTCGTTGCCCACGACGATGCACTGCGCCACCAGCGGATGGCTGCGCACCCGCTCCTCCAGCGTGGTGGGCGAGACGCTCTTGCCGCTGGAGGTCACCAGGATCTCCTTCTTCCGCCCGGTGATGGACAGATAGCCGTCCTCGTCCAGCGCGCCGATGTCCCCGGTCGCCAGCCAGCCGTCGTGCAGTACGGCGTCGGTGGCCTTCGGGTCGCCCAGATACCCGGAGAAGACATTCCCGCCGTGCAGCCACACCTCGCCGTCCTCCGCGATATGCACTGTGGTGCCCGGAATCGGCTGCCCGACCGTGCCGTACCGGGTGCGTTCGGGCGGGTTCGCGGTCGCCGCCGCGGTCGACTCGGTCAGTCCGTACCCCTCGAATACGGTGACGCCCGCGCCCTCGAAGAAGAGGCCGAGCCGCCGGTCCATGGCCGAGCCGCCGGTCATCGCGTGGCGCACGCGACCGCCCATCGCCTCGCGGACCTTGCCGTACACGGCCTTCTCGAAGAACTGGTGCTGCATCCGCAGCCCGGCGGAGGGGCCCGGGCCGAGCCCGAAGGCCTTGAGCTCCGCGGCCTCGGCGTACTTCACGGCGACCTCGACGGCCTTGTCGAACGGGCCCAGCCTGCCGTCGGCCTCCGCCCTGCGGCGGGCGGCGTTGTACACCTTCTCGAAGATGTACGGCACAGCCAGAATGAACGTCGGCCGGAATGCCGCCAGGTCCGGCAGCAGCGCGGTCGCCTGCATCGCCGGCTGATGCCCGATCTTGACCCGGCCGCGGATCCCCGCGACCTCGACCATGCGCCCGAAGACATGCGCGAGGGGCAGGAAGAGCAGTGTGCAGGCCTCGTCGCCGGGACGGGAGCGGAAGACCGGCTCCCAGCGGCTGACCATGGTGTCGGCCTCGAACATCAAATTGGCATGGGTGATCACACAGCCCTTGGGGCGGCCGGTGGTGCCCGAGGTGTAGATGATGGTGGCGGTGGACTCGGGCGTCACCGCAAGCCGGTGCCGGTGCACCACCTCGTCGTCGATATGCGCGCCCGCCTCGAAGAGCTCGGCGACCGCGCCCGCGTCCAGCTGCCACAACCGCTTCAGCTGCGGCAGTCGGCCGATCACCGAGCCGATGGTCATGGCGTGGTCCTCGTGCTCGACCATGCACGCCGAGACCTCGGCGTTCTGCAGCATCCAGAAGACCTGCTCGGCGGAGGCGGTCGGGTAGACGGGGACGGAATGCGCGCCGACCGTCCACACCGCGAAGTCGAAGAGCGTCCACTCGTAGCGCGTACGGCACATCAGCGCGACCCGGTCCCCGAACCGTACGCCGTGCGCGATCAGCCCCTTGGCCAGCGCCATCACCTCGTCGCGGAACTGGGCGGAGGTCATGTCCTGCCACTGGCCCGCGGAGTCCTTGCGACCGAGCGCGATGCGGCCCGGATCGTCCTCGGCGTGGTCGAACACCGAGTCCGCAAGTCCGCCTACCTGAGGCGCTGCGGCCATGGGTGGGACAGTGAACTCGCGCAATGGCCTGCTCCTTGTGGCGCTCTCCGCACAGCGCCGTGACGGTACCCCACCGGCCGGCCGGGCGTGAGCGGGTTCAGGAACTGTGGACAAATGGCATCGGCACAGGTCAGCGCCCGGATGTACGGCTATTGAACCAGTGTTCGGTCCGGGTTCTGACCCTGGGGTCAGAACGCCGGGCCGGAATCTCCACGGAATCTGTACGGCGCTATCACGGCCGCTCTACGTGGTGCTCCAGGGCGACGGGTGAACTGCTCCCCACCTGGGCGGCGGGCCGTGCGGCAGGGCGCAGCCACCTCAGCACCGCCAGCCCCGCCAGCAGCCCGAGCACCCCGGCGACGGCCGCGGCGAAGTTCAGCCCCGACGCGAAGGCCGTGTGCACCACCTCGTCCGTCACCGAGGGCCGCAGCGCCCCGGCGCCACCGCCGGCAAGCGTGTGCGCCGCCTCCGCCGGCGCGGCCACCTCCGCCTCCCGCAGCGAGCTCGCCATCCGGGCGGCGACGATCGTGCCGAAACCCGCGACGCCGAAGGCGTAGCCGAGCTGACGGAACGCATTGACCGCGCCGCCCGCCATGCCCGCGTTCCGCAGCGGTACGGAGGCGAGCGCCGCACCTCCGAGACCCGGCGAGACCAGCCCCACGCCGACGCCCGCCACCGTGAGCCCGGCCACCAGCGCCGTCCACCCGGAGCCGGGGGTCAGCACGGCCTGCCCCAGAGTGCCGCCGCCGATGAGCAGCAGCCCGATGCCGATCACCAGCCGGTGCGGCGTGCCGTGCAGCAGCCGACCGGCCACCGCCGACACCACGAAGGCCGTGGCGGGGAGCGGGAGCACCGCGAGCCCGCCCTGCATCGGGCTCATGCCCTGCACCGTCTGAAGCCAGATCTGGGTGTACGGCAGCACCCCGAAGGCGGTCGCGTTGTACGCCACACCCGCCGCGATGACGGCCAGGAACGGCGGCTGCGCGAACAGCGACAGATCGATCAGCGGCTGCGCGACCCGGCGCTCGACCGCGATGAAGGCCGCCAGCGCGACGGCGGCCACCCCGAAGGTCGCCGCCGTGGTCGCCGACGCCCAGCCCGCCACGCCCGCCCGCACCACACCGAACGTCGCCGCCCCCGTGAACAGGGCGAACGCCGCCGTACCGGCCCAGTCGATCCGCCGCCCGGTCTGCGGCTTCGACGGCCGCACCACGCGCAGGGTGAGCCAGATGGCCGCCACACTCACGGGCAGATTGACGAGGTAGATCCACCGCCAGTCCAGCCCCTGCGTCAGCACCCCGCCGACAACCGGCCCGAGCGCCGCCGCGGCGCCACTGACCGCACCCCACACCCCGAGCGCGAAGGACCGGTCCCGCCCTTCGTACTCCGCGCCCAGCAGCGAGAGGGCGGTGGCGAACATGGCGGCGGCGCCGAGACCCTGGGCGCCGCGCATGGCGATGAGCGAGGCAGGGCCCGTGGCCAGCCCGCAGCCCAGCGACGCCGCCGCGAACAGGACCGTGCCCACGACGTACATCCGGCGCGGGCCGAGGACATCGGCGGCGGCGCCCGCGCCCAGCAGCAGCGCCGCGAGCACCAGCGCGTAGATGTCGATCACCCACTGGAGATCGGTGAGCGAGGCATCCAGCGCGGTCGCCATGTCGGGCAGGGCGACGGTCACCACCGTCACGTCGAGCAGCAGCATGAAGGTTCCCAGGCACACCGCGATCAGCGGCCCCCATTTACGCATGACGTCCTCCGTAGGCATCGGCCGTTCCCACTTCTTGTCCCTGCCGTACGATCCGAGACCGGCGTGAGATACGGCGGTCAACGCGCGCGACGGCGCCGGAATCCGACCAGAAGAGGGTGCGCACCGGGGGGAACCCACGCTTCGGGCGCGTTCGCGCCGCTTGAGCGGTGCGAACGGATCAGCGCACGGTGCCGTCCCACTGCCAGGCCGCACGCCGGGGCAGCCCGGGGAGCGCCATGCGGCCCGTACACCACAGCAGGGTGTCGGACAGATCGTGCCCGGACGGAGCATCGGGGACATCAGGGAACAGACGGGCGAGGACGGCCGCGTTGACGTTGTCGGGCGGGGTCCAGGTGTGGCCGAGGGCGCGGGTGATGTCGTAGGTGTGGAGCGTCAGTTCAGTGACACCCATGGCGGCGAAACCGGCGGCGTCGGAGTGGCCCCAGGGGTGCCAGGCCCGTGCTTCCGCAGCGGTGTCGCGCACAGTGGAGGTGAGGAGAGTGGCTGCTATACCGATGCCCTCCAGGCAGGCAGGGACGGAGGCCTGGGAGTCGAGTGAGGCGAAGAGGGCGATGTAGCGGTCGCGGGGCCGGGCGATGAGCAGGCCTGCGTAGCCCATCAGGCCGAGGGCGAGATGGTCGAGGGTTTCGCGGCAGGTCCAGTCCAGGCCGTGGGCGGGCCGTGACCAGTCCTGGTCGGATACTTCGAGGAGCGCGGCGAGGCAGTCGTCGGCAGCCGCCGACAGCAGGTCGGTCCAGGGCGCGGCGGCAGCGGGCGGCACCGGGTCCGGCGTGGGATGAGTGAGGGTGCCGGTGACGGCTCCGGCTGTTCGGTCAGAACTCATGCCACAACTCCTTGTACGTCCGCCCGTGGCGGTTGATCACGTACGGGCAACACTCGCAGCGCGCGCCGAGCGGGACCAGTGGCAGGAATGACGGCCACCGCCAAATTCCTGCCACCCCCGCCTCGGCGCGCACGTTGCGCCGCGCCTCACTCGAACGGCGCGAGGAACTCCCTCACCGCCAGAGCCCGGTTCACAATGCGCGTGTCACCGATCCATCCGTAGAAGCCGTGCCCGAAGCGTTCGTCGAATTGCGTGGCGCCGATCACGAAGGGCTTGCCGAGCGTGGCGATGCCGGTCGACGGCTGCGAGGGATTGCGGGCGATCTTCGAGCCGTCCACGTACATCACCGTGCGACGGCCGTCGTTGACGACGGCGATGTGCATCCAGCGGCCCACGGGCACGGCGTGACTCCACGAGGTGGGGTCGGCGTCCTGCCGTTGCGGATAGACGACGAACTGCAGAAACCTCTCAGGAGACAGATTGAGGCTGCAGGTGGGCTCCAGCGGGGACCAGCCTGTCGTCTTGCCCGCGTCGCCGTTGCGCCCCTCCCAGCTGAGGATGCCCATCCAGGCGTGGTCGCCCTCGAAGGGCTCGGGCAGCCGGACATACGTCTCGATGGTGTAGCCGCGAGGAAACTTCTCGCTGTTCAGAGCCGCGTGGGCGGCGGTCTTCAGGACGGCGCCGCGGTCCGGAGCCTTGCCGCCGTCGAAGCGGAGACTGGCGTGCGCCGGCTGACCGGGGTGGTGGTCCGCCGACCAGGTGAGGGTCTCGGGTCCGCTCGAGTGCAGACGGCTCACGGTCAGGTCGTTGCCGTTGCCGGTGAGGTCTCGTACGACCGCGCCGTCCGCGACAGGTGCGCCCGCGGTTCCGCCCGCGGCCGTCCCGGACGCGTCGAAGCGCCAGTACGCGACCGTGCCGCGCGGCATCACCGCGGAGGCCGGGCGGGGCTTCGGCGGGACGGCCGGGGCGAAGCTCTTGAAGCGCTCGTCGAAGTCGACGCTCAGACTGAACCGGTCGGTGGAGCCGGACAGTTCGATGGTCTCGGCCTCCAGGGGTGCGCGCTTGCCGGGGTCGCGGGCGAGGAACCACGGCGAGAAGGTCTCGACGTCGATGACGCCGCGGACCAGGTCGAAGCCGTACGTACGGATCATTCCGGCGCCGCCGTAGTAGCGGTCCTGGTAGTTGGTGATGTGGACGTGGACATCGTTGTCGGCGTCGTTGGACAGGACCGTGCGTCCCGGCGGCCAGTAGTGGCCGCCCAGCGCCAGGAAGATCTGGTCGTTGCCGCGGATGAGGCCGTCCCACAGACGCTTGCCGTTGCCCGACAGCTGAGCCTTGCCGTCGTCGCCCGACCATGCGATGTCGTGTGTGGTGAGCACGGCGGGCAGGGCGGGGTGCGCGTCGAGGACGCCCTGCGCCCACCGCAGCCCCTTGTCCGACACCCGCCAGTCCAGGGCGAGCACGAGCCATTCGCGGCCTGCGGCGCGCAGCACGTGGTAGCTGTTGTAGCCGTCGGGCGAGGCGCCGCGGAAGGTCGGCATGGAGGCGTAACGCGCGGGCCCGAACGCCGCGAGGTAGGCGGAGTCGCCGCGCTGGTCGTCCGTGGCGGAGCGGATGTCGTGGTTGCCCGCCAGGACGCTGTAGGGCACCTTGCCGTGGATGGTTCGGAAGGTGTCGGCGGCGAGTTCGATCTCGTCCTCGGTGCCGTGTTCGGTGACGTCGCCGAGGTGTGTCATGAAGGCGATGTTCGCCTCGGCCCGGTCGGCGACGAGTTAGCGGAAGGTCTCCCGCAGCGGGGCGGGGTCGGCGCTGTCGGCGTCGAAGAGGTACTGCGTGTCGGGGAGGACGGCCAGCGCGAAGCGCGGGCTTTCGGGGTCGAACCGGCCGACGCGGGCCGAGGCCGATGTCGAGGCCGATGCTTGCGCGGGCGTCGCCTCGAATGCCGCGACCGCTGCGCCTGCCGCCGGTATGGCGACGGCGGCGCGCAGCAACGCGCGTCTTTGCAGGGGGCTTTGCTGTCCCGCTGTACTCATGAACACTCCAGGGAGAGGACGCCTGATCACGCCGTACGCACGCTGCTCACTCTCCCTGGCCGTGCGGTGGCGGGGAGCTGAACACCGGTGGCCGATCGGCCGCACGTTGTGCCGCGCCCCTCCGTGCGCGGCGTTTCGGCAAAGAGCCGACACCCGTGATCGCGATCTGCTGAGATATGAGTACGGATCGTGACGTGGGGGCGGGCTGATGCGGCAGCACTTCGGGCACTTACTGGGGTTGCCCGGAGCTGTCCCGCCCATGCCCCGCTCGCCGCTGGTCCCCGAGCCCGCCGAGCTCTTCGCGGAGCAGCGGCGGTTGGGCCTGCGGCACGCCGCCGACGCGCTGTTTCCCGGTAGTCCCGTGACCGCCGTGCGGTTCCGGATACTGGACGGGCTGGAGGTGGCCGGGCGGGGGCGTCACTGGCGGCCGGTGAACCGTGCGGGGCTCGCCGAGACCCGTGACGCGTGGCTCGCGGTGCAGGGCGTGGACCGGCAGTGCGTCCGGTCCCTCTTCGCCCGCTACGACCGGATCCTCGGCGTCGATCCCATGGGGCTGCGGCGGGTGGCCCTGTACGAACTGGTCGGCCTGTTGCAGCGGCACCCGCGCGGGCCCGTCACCGAGGCCGCCCAGGAGCTCGGCGCCGATCCCGCCGAGGCCGAGGCGCTCGCGCTCGGCGCCCGGCTCGAACCGAGGCGTACCGACCAACTCCGCGAGAGCGCCGAGCTCATCGTGGATGCCTGGCGGGCGAACCGGTTACGCCGGGCGCAGGAGTACGCGGACAGGCTGGGCGACCCCGGCGGGGACCAGCGGCTCGCCCGGTTTCTGCGGCGGATCAATCAGCGTACCGACGAGGTGAGCGCGCTCCTGGCGGAGGGCGTACGGCTGGAGCGCGCCGGGGAACCGGCCGCGGCCGCCGCGGTACGGCTGCGCGCGGCACGTACCGCCGTCGATGAACCCGCCGCGGTGGAGGCCCTGTTGCGTACGGCGTCAGCGGGAGCCGTTACCGCGCGCGTCCTCGCCGACTCGGGAATCCGCGTCGACTGGTCGGGCGGCGTCGCCCCCGGGCCGTACCGCGTGCTCCGCGGCCGGCCGGGGAACTGGACCGAGCTCGCCGACGCCACCGACCGGACCCGCCTCACCGACACCACCGCGCCGGTGGGCGAGTACATCCGTTACGCCGTCCTCCCGCTGGACGGCCCCGGCAGCCCCAGGATCCGGGAGGTCCCCGCAGTCAGCGCGCGCGTCCGCTACGCCCCCGAGGTCGCGGACCCACAGCTGACCGACGGACGCGGACGCGTCACCGCCCGCTGGCGGATCCCGCCCGGTGCGCGCGGCGTCCTCGTAGAAAGGCAGGCCGGGAAGCCCGTGGCGGTGGCGGCCGACCGCGACGGGTTCACCGAGGCCCATCTCGCGCCCAGAGAGCACCGCTACACCATCCGCTGCCGCTACCGCACGGCCACCGGAGCGGAGACCACCTCGGCGGGCATCACCGTACGCGCCACCGTGCACCGCTGGCCCGAGCCCATCACCCGGCTCGACGTCGCCACGGGCGAGCGCCTCGGCAGCATCGTCGTCACCTGGACCGGCGGTGACGGGGCCGAGCTGCGCCTCGTGGATCTGGCCGGGCCGCTCCCCGCGCAGGGCGCCGACGTGCTGGTGAAGGACCTGCCCGCCGAAGTCGCCTGGGAACGCGCCCCGCAGGGCCGCGGTCTGGAACTGCGCCCGCCGCGCGGCACCCGTGCCCGGCTGACCGCCGTAAGCGTGCTCGGCGACCGGGCCTGCGTCGGGCCTTCGGCGAGCATCGAACTCGCCTCCGCCGTGGAGAACCTTCAAGTGCGCCGCGACGTGCCCGACCAGGTGCGGGTCACCTTCGACTGGCCGGGTGACGCCGACTGCGTACAGGTCAGCTGGGAGCAGTCCGGCGAAGCGCACCACAAGACCGTCACCAAGTCCGCCTACCGGACCAGAGGAGGCCTCCAACTGACCGTCGCCACCGCAGGGGCTCGTTTCCACGCCGCGCCCGTCACGCTCGACGACGCCGATGTGGTGATCCCCGCCCCGGCCGGGGCGCCGGCGCTGCTGCCGCCCTATCTGGCCGTCTCGTACGACCTGGTGAAACCCGGCTGGCGGGCCGGTCGCCGCCGCCGCGTCATCGTCCGCACCGAGTACGCGGGCACCGTCGGCGCCGACAGCGCCCCCGACCTGCCCGAATTCGTCCTCGTCGCCCGCGCCGGGCAGCGTATGAGCCGACCGCGGCACGCCATGGACGGGACCACCTTGCTCCGGCTCAGCGGCGCCGAGATCGGCCGGAGTGGCGGCCGGGGCGGTCGTCTCGTCGAGCGCGACATAGACGTGACCGTGCCGGGCGAGGAACCCCCGTACAGCCTCCGCGCCTTTCTGCTCGGCCCGCGCGCTGATTCCGCACAACTCGAAGAACCCCCGCACGAACGCTTGGTGGTGCGCTGACGTGACAACTGTCATCTGTCCCTACTGCTTCGCCCGCGGCCCCGCCCACCGCCTCCGCTACCGCTGCCTGATGACGCGGAGCGGCGTCCGCGGCGGCCGGCAGCCCTGTTCGCCCCGGCGCGACGACGCCTGGGCCGAGTTCAAGGGCGGCACCGCCGCTCCCCAGGCCCGGATGCGCGGCCCCGTCTTCGACGTACGGCGAACCCTCGGGCCCGGAGGGAACCGCGCCGCGTGCCCCGACTGCGGAGTGCTCACTCCCGTCCGGGTCTGCGCCTCCTGCCACAGCGACCTGCCCAGCGACTACTGCGACCAGGACAGCCGCATCATCGCGCTGGTCGGCGCCAAGGCGACCGGCAAGAGCACGTATGTCACCGTCCTGGTCAACGAGTTACGCCACCGCGTCGGCACCGCCTACCGGGGCGCCCTGGCCGCCATGGGCAGCGACACCCAGCGGCGCGACAAGGAGATGGCCGCCGAGCTGTACGACCGGCTGCATCTGCCCGGGGCGACCCCGCCCGCCGCGCTCGGCTTCAACGAGCCGCTGCTGTACCGGCTGAGCCTGCCCAGCGCCGGACGGTTCGGCGACGGTAGCCGGCACACCGCCCTCGTCTTCTTCGACGCGGCCGGCGAGGACCTCGGCGACGCGGCCGCGGTGGACCGCTACACCGACTACCTCGCCGCCGCCGACGGCATCATCCTCCTGGTGGACCCCCTCCAGTTGCCCGCAGTAAGGGAGGAGCTACCGCCGGGCGAAGGGCCGCCGCTGCCCCGGATGGAGACCTCGCCGCAGCAGATAGCCGCCGACATAGCCGGGCAGCTGCGCGGGCACGGACGGCGCGGCGCGCGCGGCAGGGTGTCCACCCCGCTGGCCGTGGCGCTGACCAAGACCGACATGGTCAGGCCCCTGCTGCCGCCGCAGTCTCCGCTGTTGCGCAACGCCCGCCACGACGGCGGCGCGTTCGACGACGTGGACCGTATCGCCGTGCACGAGGAGGTGCGCTCGCTGCTGGAGGGCTGGGACGGCGGCGAGCTGCACCGGCGGCTCGACCGCGACTTCGCCGACGTCTCCTTCTTCGGGCTCTCCGCGCTCGGCTCGCCGCCGCCCGCCACCGCACCGGCCGATGTGCCCAAGTCGGGGCCGCAGCCCGTACGTGTCGAGGATCCGCTGCTCTGGCTGCTGACCCGGCGCGGTCTGCTGCCCGTACGCAAGGCCAAGGAGGGACCCGTAGGCAAGGCCAAGGAAGGACTCGTACGCAAGGCCAAGGAAGGCATGACCAGGGGAGGCGGCACATGAACAGCGGCACCTGTCTGGCCCAGCTGCACTACACCTCCGCCGCGCCCGGACCCGACGGTTCCGGATTCCGCTTCACCGCGGTCAGCGAGGACGTACCCGCCAATCTGCTCCGCGAAATCGAGCAGCTCATCGGATACGAGCCACCGCGCGACGCCCCGAGCCGCCCCTCGCCCAGCGAACTGGGGCTCTTCCCGGCCGCGTTCACACACAGCACGCTCTCGGACGGCAGTCGGCTGCTGTGCCGCAGCGTCTACACCGGAGCCGACTACAGCGGGCGTTACGGCAACTTCCACGCGCACGCCGTCTGGCTGCCGGACATCGCACCCGTTCCCGCGGGACTGCTCCCCGTCGAGCTGTGGGAGTCGCCGTCCTGGTCCTCCGGTACGCCGGAGGACGGCCGTCCGGAGCCGCTCACCGAACTCCTGCCGGGCCGCCGCATGGACCGGCGCGGCCTCACCGCCTTCGCCGCCGCCAGGGCCGGGCGGCTCCCCGCGTTCCTCGCCGACGTACGGGCCCTCTTCGCCGCGGCCGACGCGCCGCAGCTGATCCCTCAGCTGATCGTCGTGGAACGCGACGCGCACGACACGGTGCAGTGGATCGCCCTGGCCAGCGCTGTGCTGCCGCGCGAGCTCGCGGACCGGCTCACCTTCACCTCGTACACCCGGCGGCCCCTCCAGGCGCGGCAGCAGATCGTGGGGATCCTCCCGGACGCCGACTTCTCCTTCTCCGGCGGCGCCGACCACCGCTACCGCGTCCACGACTGCACCGGCGGCGAGTCCAGCCCGCCCCGCGAGGATCCCTGGGCCTCGGTGGCGGCCCGGGTCTGGATCGCCGGGCTGCCCAGGCTGTTCCTCGTCGCGGAGAAGCTGCCGCCGGGCGGCGACGCGGACGGGGCCTTCGACCACGGCCGCCTCGCGGCCGTCGCCGCCGCCGAGTGCGTGGCGCTCGACTCCGTGGGCCGGACGGCGGCAGCGCGCTGGGCGGCCCGTCACGGCCACGCCTTCGACGCTGAGTTCTGGGGCCCGCTGCTGGCCACACTCGCCGAGGGCGGCGACGCCCGCACCGCCGAGGAGTGGCTCGCCCTCGCGCCCCTCGCCGACCGTCTCGGACGGCTGGCCGGCCATGACGCGACCGGGCCGCTCAAGGAGGAACTGCTCGGCGCGCTGGCATCGGTCGGGCGGGCTCCGCTCGACGTGGTCCTCGCCCTGCTCGAACTCGCCGACGCGCTCAGCGTGGAGACCATGGGCGTGCTGCCGGTCCTCGCCGAACGGGCCTCGAACGCGCTGATGGGCGGCGGCCCTGAGACAGAGAACGGGACAGAGAGCGAGACAGAGAACGACGAGGACGCCGCGACCGTCGCGGCGGCCCTCGGCCGCCTCCCCGCCATCTGGGGCGCCGTTCTCGGCGAACTCGACCTCGCCGCCTCCTCCGGCGACCCCGCCCGCCTCGCCGCCGTCGCCCGTACCGCCATGCCCGACGCGGATCTCACCGACTGCCCCCATCTGCGCCTGGGCGAGGCGGCCGGACGCCGCCCCGCGGGCGACGATCCCGTACGGGCCTTCCACTCCCTGGTCGCCGAAGCCGGGCCCGAGCACAAGGGCCGCGCGACCGTGCTGTCCGCCGCCTACCGGCTGGTCTGGGCCGAGTGCCCCCTCACCCCCGCGCAGGCACGGCTGATCGTCAACCAGCTGCCGCCGGACTGGCTCTGCTCCTCCGGCATCGACGACCACGTGACCGAGGCCGCCCTGCAAGCGCCCGCGCACGACCCCGACGCCCCCGAGCTTGCCGCGGACCTGCTGCGCTATGCGACCGGAGCGCTTCAGCCGCGTATCCGCGGCGCCCTGTCCCTGCTCGCCCTGGCGGGGCAGATCGCGGACGGGCGGGCCGCGCCCGGCTTCACCCAGGAAGCCATTGCCCTGTGCCGGGTGGCCCAGCCCCTGGAAGCCGCCATCGCCGAACGCGTCGGCCATGCCGTCGCCCGTACGCTGCTGTCCCCCCAGCCACCACCGGGCGAACTGGAACAGCTCGTCCGCTCCGGCGACCCCGAGTTGCTCGCCGCGTACGCGGACAAGGCCCGCGGCGACACGGTGCGCGACTGGCTGCGCGCCTCGCCCCCCTATGTCGCCGCGTGTTTCTTCTACTGGTCCAGCGGCGTGGGCCTCAACGCCGCATGGGACAAGACCCGCACCGCGCTCCTGGCCGATGTGCTGCGCCCGGTCGTCCGCAAGCTGCCCGAGGGGACCGTCGCGGAAGTCGTACGGCATCTGGAGCGGCCCGGCGGCGGCTGGGCCCGCGAGTTCCAGGAGTGGAACCGGCCGGGCCGCATCGCCCGGCTCGGCGGGCGCCTGCGCGGCCGCAAGTCCTCCGATTCACCGTCGGGACCGCCCGGTGAGGAGCGCCGCAGATGAAGGAATGGAACCCATGGCTCGCGTATCCCCTCCTGACGTTTGTGGCGGCGACCGGCGTCATCGCGCTGTTCGTGGCGCTGTACGCGTTCCCGGTCGCCGCAGCGCGGGCCGTCCTGGCCATGGGGCGGCGGACCGGACCGTGGCGGACCGGCGCCGATGACCCGCGTATCGTGCCCGTCTCGTCCGGCGAACCCGCCCAGTTCTCCTACTGGGCCCGTCAGCTGCGCGAGGACGTCACCAGCGCTGTCGCCGCCGCGGTGGCGGTCCTTCGCCGGCTCCTGATCAACCAGTGGCTGGGCACCGGCGCCCGGAATCTGCTGCGCGGCCGGCGCCCCTCGTCCAGCCCCGCCGAGAACGCGTTCACCACCGTCGTGATGGTGCTCACCGGCCCCGCGTTCGGCCTCGGGGCCATCGTGGGGGCGAGCGCCGCCGCGCTGTTCCTGCTGCTCGTGCTCCTGTTCTTCGGCGCGCTGCTCGCGCTGGTGCTCGGGGCCCTCGCGGCGGCGGCGCTCGCTCTGCGCGGCCTGGACCGGGCCGGGCTGCTGCTCCGCAGGATCCGGATGAAATGCCCGTACCCCGGCTGCTACCGGCCCATCGACCTGCCCGTCTACCACTGTCCTGGCTGCCAGGCCGCCCACCGCAGGCTGCGGGCAGGCCGGTTCGGGGTGTTCCGGCGGGTCTGCGCCTGCGGAGAGCGGCTGAACACCAGCTTCCTGACGGGCCGCCACAAGCTGACCTCGTACTGTCCGCACTGCGACCTCGCCCTGCCCGTAACGCTCGGCACCATACGTATCGTGCATGTGCCCATCGTCGGCGGCACCTCGTCCGGCAAAACCATGCTGATGGCCGCCATGGTGGCCGGACTGCGCTCCTGGGCGGACCGCGGAGAGCTGTCCGTCGACTACGCCACCGCGGACGACCGGCGCGAACTGCACCGCCTGAAGGGCCAGCTGGACCAGGACGGCTGGGTGCAGAAGACGGCCGCCCAGCAGCCCAGGGCGTTCATGCTGCGGGTCGAGCGCGGCCGACGGCGGCGGCTGCTGTATCTGTACGACCCGATGGGGGAGACCTTCGGTGACGCCGTCGTCGTACGCGAACAGCAGTATCTGGCGCACACGGACGGCGTGGTGCTCGTCGCCGACGTCCTCGCGGAACCGGAGGTACGCCGGTCGCTCGGCGGCAGCGACGCTCAGCGCGCCGTCGACGCGCGCCCTTCGCCCGAGGGCCCCAAGGACACATACGACAGGCTGGCGGGCGAGTTCGCCGCGATGTCGGGGCGCCGCGCGCGGACCCCGGTCGCCACGGTGGTCACCAAACGGGACGTACTGGACCAGCTCGACTCGCTGCCGACGCCCGGGATCCGGATCGACGAGTGGCTGACCCGCATCGGTCTGGGAGACCTGGTGCAGTCCCTGGGCCACGACTTCGGGGACACCCGATACTGGGCGGTCAGCGCGCGGGCGGCGACCGGCACGGGGGCCTTCGACGGAGAGAGCAGGCGCGCCGCCGAGTCGGTGCTGTGGCTGCTGTCCAGAACCGGACTGCCCGTCAAACCGCTGCTCACGGGCGAAGGGGGAAAGCGATGACGGGCGCTTCGCGCAGTACGGGGGCGTGTCTTAGAAGTAGCGCCGTCCGCCCGCAGGGCGGGCCCTGCGGCGTCTGGTGCGTGCAATCGCAAGGCGGTGGGGGTACCCCCAGGCGAAGCTCTGGGGGAGATCGCCCTCGTACGAATGGGGGCACCCCCAGGCGGAGCCTGGGGGAGTACTTGAGCGACTCCGACAACATCGCGAGTGCGCGTGCCAGGCGTCGCGGGGCAGGCGAACCTTCTAAGACACGCCCCCGGGTCGGCGAGGGTGACGGTGGACATCGGGGGTGTGGGGGATGAGTTCCGTACCGGACCACACGGCACGTCAACGGCGCGTCGTATTCGGCCTGTTCATTGTGGCGGTCATCATCGCCGCCGGTGTCGTGCTGATGATCGTAGGACTGCTGCTGACCTCGGCACTCCCCGAATGAAGGCGGGCCTGTGCACAGCGGCAAGAAGGAGGACATTTCAGTGAGTGATATTCCCGGCGGCCCGATGGAGAACCGTCCGGTTCATTTCATCTGGATTCTCGATGTCTCGTACTCGATGATGGGTGAGAAGATCGGGCAGCTCAATTACGCGATCCGCGAGGCCATTCCCGAGATGCGGTCGGTGGCGCACGACAACCCGGCGGCCCAGCTGCTGCTGCGGGTCCTGACGTTCTCGTCCACCGCGAACTGGCATATCGCCGACCCGACTCCGGTTGAGAGCTTCACCTGGCAGGACGTACAGGTCGACGGCGGCACCAATCTGGGGGACGCGCTCTACGCCGTCGCCCGCGAACTGGAGACGCCTCCCATGCCGCAGCGGGCGCTCAAACCCGTACTCGCCCTCGTCTCCGACGGCCAGCCGCTCGACGAATGGCGCCCGGCCCTCAAGGCCATCGACGCCACACCGTGGGGCAAGAAAGCGCTCCGCGTCGCCATCGCGATCGGCGCGGACGCCGACCGGAGCGTGCTCCAGGAGTTCCTCGCCAACCCCGAACTGCCAGTGCTGGACGCCAACAGCCCCAAGCAGCTCGCCGCCGCGATCCGCTGGGCCTCCACGGCCGCGGTCAAGGCCGCGTCGCAGCCGGTCGTGGGCGGCGCGCCCACCGCGAAACAGCCGGCCCCGGCCTATGCGCCCCCCACCCTGGACGACGACGATGACGACGATGTGTGGTGAGCGTGGAGCACCACAAGATCCACCACGAGAATCACGAAAACCACGAGATCCAGGACGTGGGCTGGGACATCCTGAACGGCAGTGTTCAGGGGCCCGCCAAGCCCCTGAACCAGGACTGGAGTGACGCGGAGATCACCCCCGACGGCGCACTGGTGCTGGCGGTCGCCGACGGACACGGTTCCGCCGCGCACCCGCTCAGTCACCTCGGCGCGCGCTACGCCGTCGACGTCTTCAAGCTGTGCGGCGCGGACTTCGCCGCGCGCGCCCGTCAGTCGGCCCGCCAGCCAGGGGGCGGCGGGCTGCGGCGACTGTGGGCCGACGCCCACGACCGGGTGCCGCGCGAGCTCGTCCGCACCTGGCAGGACTGGGTCGTCAAACGGCACCACGGCGAACCGGGCGAGCCGCGGCCCGCCACACCGGATCTGCTGCGCGCGTACGGCACCACCCTGATCGGCGCGGTCCTCACCGAAGGGCTCTTCGCCGCCTGGCAGCTGGGCGATGGCGACCTGATGGTGGTCGACGCCGACGGCACCATCGCCCAGCCGCTCGCCCCCGCGACCCCCGAACTCGGCGACGAGACCGAGTCGATGTGCAGCCGCCAGGCCTGGGACCTGGTGCGTGTGCACTGGGCCCCGGTCAGCGACCCGGCGCGGCTGCCCCGCCTTGTCGCCCTCTCCACGGACGGCCTGTCCAACAGCTTCGCGGCCCGCGACGGCTTCGTACGGTTCGTACGGGAGATGGACCAGCGGATCACGGCCGAGGGCACCGGGCCCATCGGCGAGGCCCTCCCGGAGTGGCTGGCGCGCGCGGGCAGTTACTCCGGTGACGACACCACCGCGGTCGTGGCACGCCTGAGGCGTCCCGCCGCCGCGGCAGCACTCAGCGAAACGGAGGACTGATCTGATGTCCGGCATGCTCGACAGCGGTGCCCGGCTCACGGCGGACACCGGCGAGGAAGTGAAGGTCTCCGGTCTGCTCGGCGCGGGCGGCCAGGGCGAGGTCTACCGGGTGAAGACCTCGATAGGTGACCAGGCGCTCAAGTGGTACTACCCGGCCTGTGCCACGGCCGAGCAGCGGAACATCGTCGAGTCACTGGTGGGCCGTGACTTCGAGGACGACCGGTTCCTGTGGCCGCGGTCGTTCGTCACCGGTGGCCGGGCGGGCGGCTTCGGCTACCTCATGGACATCCGTCCCGACCGGTTCAAGGGGCTGCCCGCGCTGTTCCGCAGGCAGCTGCGGACCAGCCCGCTGGCGCTGGTCACGGCCGGGCTCCATATGGTCGAGGCCTACCAGTCGCTGCACTCCCGGGGCATCGCCTACCGGGACATCTCCTGGGGCAACATCTTCTTCGACCCGGACAACGGCGACGTACTGGTCTGCGACAACGACAACGCCGTCAGCGAGGGCGATTCCACCGGCATCTCCGGGACGATGGAGTTCATGGCGCCGGAACTGGTGCGAGGCGACGCCGGGGCCGTACCGGGCACCCAGACCGATCTGCACTCGCTGTCCGTGCTCCTCTTCATGCTGCTGATGAACCACCATCCGCTGAAGGGACGCGCGGAGCTGGAGATCCGCTGTCTGGACGAGGCGGCGGAGAAGCGGCTGTACGGCAAGCGGCCGGTGTTCGTGTTCGACCCCGTGGACGACGCCAACCGTCCCGACCCCGTCGAGCACACCACGGTCCTGGCGACCTGGGCCGCGGCCCCGCCCATCCTCCAGAAGCTCTTCGCCCAGAACTTCACCGAGGGCCTCCACGACCCCACCCGCCGGGTGCGCGAGACCCAGTGGCGGCACGCGCTCAGCGAGGTCCGCGACACCATCGTGGTCTGCGCCGAATGCGGACGGCAGAACATGACGGAACCGCAGTCCGCCACCGCCGGCGCCTGCTGGTCCTGCGGGCGCGGGCTCATCCTGCCGCCGCGGCTCGTGGTCACCACCCTGAGCCCGAAGGTCGAGCGGAATCTGCGGCTGCGCCGGGCGGCCAGGGTGTACGCGCACCATCTGCTCGCCGAGCCGGACCGGCACCGCTACGACGAGGCGTCGCTCGTCGCGGAACTGGTCGAGCACCCGCGTAAGCCCGGCAAGTACGGGCTGGCCAACCGGTCCGCCGAGAGCTGGTCGGCCCGCAGGTCCGACGGCACGGTCCAGCAGGTCACGCCGGGCCAGACCGTGCCGCTGCGCGCGGGCCTGGAATTCGGCCTCGGGTCCGCGGCACGAGCCGTCGTACGCGCGGACTGACGGCCCAAAACACGCCCTACACGCCGACCGCGCCGCCCACCGCCTGCGCCAGGGCGAGCGCCGCACTGCCCGTGCCGACCCCGGCCTGGATCGTGTCCAGCCAGCGGCGCACCCGGCCCTGGTGGAGCGCCCGGCCCTCCTCCTGGGCGCTCACCAGCTCGCTCCGTACCAGCTCGGCGTGACCGGCCAGGCCGGGGTGTTCCGTCTGCAACTGCCGCACCAGCTCGCCCGCGAGGCGGACCGCCTCAGCGGGCGACGACCCGTAGTTGTTCTGCGTGTTGTTGGCGCCCCACTGGTGCTGGCCGCCGCTGACACTGCCGATGTTGATGTCGCCCATGGCTCCCGTTTCCTCTCGCTTCAGGTGGTCTTGCCGCCACCCGGCGGCGTCGGCGGCGCACCACCGCCGCCCGGGCCGTTGTTGTTGCTGTTGTTTTGCGTGTTGTTGGCGCCCCACTGGTGCTGGCCGCCGCTGACGCTGCCGATATTGAACGTCTGGTTGTTGATGACCTTCTGCGCGCGGTCGAAGTCACTGGTGTCCACGTTGTGGTCCTTGAGGAACTTCTCCGTCGCCACCAGCACGCCCTGCTGCAGCCGCTGGAGTACGTCGAGGGCGTCCATCCGATCGTCGTAGTCCATCGCGTCCGTATCCACGGCGGCGCGCTCGCGCAGGCTGTCCAGCGCCCCGTAGTCGTACGCGACGTTGTGCTTGGTGATCTCGCGGCGGATCTTCCGCAGGTCACGCGTCCCCTGGGAGTAGTGGGCGCGGCGGCGCGCGATCCGTCCGGGCGCGCCCAGCAGCATCCAGCGCAGGCTCGCGACCGTGTGCCGGACCAGCTTCCACCACTCCTCGAAACCGCCGAGCGGGAGATACGAGACGTACTCGAAGCGCGCCTGCACCGGAGGCAGTACACAGGCGGCGACCTGCCAGGAGAGCCGCCCCAGGACGAGGCGCGCCCGCAGATGCATGGACACGACGAGCTTGCCGCCGCTGCCGACCATCTCCAGGCTGAGGTAGGTGCGCATTCCGCCGCCCTCGCGCAGCACACCGGACTGCACCAGCTGCTTGTCGATCCGGGCGGCGGGCCGCCGCAGCGGGTCGGGCAGCATCTCCGCGCCGAGATGGCCCACATGCAGCCCGCGCACATAGAGGCGGTTGCGGGCCCGCAGCCTCTCCAGTCCCGCTATGCCGCCCAGCTCGCGGGCCATGTATGTGTGCAGATCCACGGCGTCGAAGGGCTTGATGGTGAGCTTGCCGCCGGAGGAGTCGTCGGCGGGGCGGCTGACGTCCACGCTCGGCCAGACGACTTCCGTGAACAGCTCGCCACTGCCGATGAACGGATGATCGGACTCGACGCCGGCGTCGTACGCGACGACATTCGCCTGGCGCAGTGTCTTGAGCCGGTCCTCCGTCTCCGCCTCGACGGGAGGCGCGAGGTCCTGCGGCTTGCCCTGCCCCCGGAATGCCTCGCGCGCCGCCCGCCACGCGGAGTGCCCGTTGCTGTGGATCTCGATCCCCGCGAACACCACCATGAGCACGGCGTTCGCCGCCAGGAATCCGGCCACGGTCGTGGCGTCGTCCACGAGCGCGACCAGGGCGGCGATCAGCGAGGCGACGATCACCAGGAGCAGCACGGCGAGCAGAGCGTCCCGGAACCTCCGGCGTCGCTGAGCGGCGCGCGCATGGCGTACGAGCGCCACGAGGTTGATGCCGAGCGGCAGGCCGATCGCCTTGAGCCGGTCTCCGGTGTACTCGTCCAGCACCTCCTGCGCGAAGTCCTCGTCCAGGTGGGTGTGCGCACAGAGCATGCGGGTGACGGCGTCCTCGCGGTACTGCGGCAGGATCGGTAAAGATCGCGGCGTCGTCATCCGTCCCCCTCGTCCCCCATCGGGCGATGCCTGCTCTCAGCCTAGGGAGACGCGGCGCGTGTGTCCCGGTCTTCACCGACCTTCGCCGACCACGTCGGCATCGTCGACGTGGTCCGGAGAGGCCCGGCCGGCGCAGGGGGCGCTCCCCGCCGGCCGGGCCCGTATCCCGTGCGGCGGGAGCGCTCAGACGACCCCGGTGGTCAGGGCAATGCGCTCATCACCCGCGTACACGTTCATATTGGCGCCGCGCAGAAAACCGACCAGCGTCAGACCGGCCTCCGCGGCCAGATCGACGGCGAGGGAGGAGGGCGCGGAGACCGCTGCCAGTACCGGAATGCCCGCCATCACGGCCTTCTGCGCCAGCTCGAACGACGCCCGCCCCGACACCAGCAGGATCGCCCGGGACAGCGGCAGCCTGTCCTCCTGGAGCGCCCGGCCGACGAGTTTGTCGACGGCGTTGTGCCGGCCGACGTCCTCCCGGATGTCGAGCAGCTCGCCCTCCTCCGAGAACAGCGCGGCGGCGTGCAGACCCCCGGTCCGGTCGAAGACGCGCTGCGCTGCCCGCAGCCGGTCGGGGAGGACGGCGAGCAGAGCGGGCTCGACACGGACCGGGGGAGTGTCGGCGATCGGGAAGCGGGTCTGGGTGCGTACGGCGTCGAGGCTCGCCTTGCCGCACAGCCCGCAGGACGAGGTCGTGTAGACGTTCCGCTCAAGGGTGATGTCGGGGACGGGCACACCGGGCGCGAGCTGGACGTCCACCACGTTGTAGGTGTTGGCGCCGTCGTCCGTCGCGCCCGCGCAGTACACGATGGACCGCACCTCGGCAGCCGCGCCGATCACTCCCTCGCTGACCAGGAAACCGGCCGCGAGCGCGAAGTCGTCGCCCGGGGTGCGCATGGTGATGGCCAGCGGCTTGCCGTTGAGGCGGATCTCCATGGGCTCTTCGGCGACAAGGGTGTCGGGACGGGTCGATACCGCACCGTCCCTGATGCGGATGGTGCGGCGGCGCTCGGTGACCCGTCCCATAGTGATCAATTCCGATTCTGTACGTGTTGGAAGCCGAACCGGCCCTTAATGCAGAGGTTGCCGTGGGTCACCGGGTTGTCGTGCGGGGAGGTGACCTTGACGATTTCATTCTCCTGCACATGCAGGGTGAGGTTGCAGCCGACGCCGCAGTAGGCGCAGATGGTCGTCGTCTCCGTCTGGGCCGATTCGTCCCAGGTGCCTTCGGCGCGCATGTCGAACTCCGTCTTGAAGGAGAGCGCGCCGGTGGGGCAGACCTCGATGCAGTTGCCGCAGTAGACGCAGGCGGAGTCGGTGAGCGGGGCGTCGTGCTCGGTGGAGATACGGGAGTCGAAACCGCGGCCCGCGACGGCGATGGCGAAGGTGTTCTGCCATTGCTCGCCGCACGCGTCCACGCATTTGTAGCAGAGGATGCACTTGTCGTAGTCGCGCACGTACAGGTCGTTGTCGACCTTGGGCTCCTCGTTGACCCGGGCCGCGTCCGGGCCGAAGCGGCCGGGCTCGGCCTCGTACTCCTTGATCCACTCGGCGGCGCGCGGGGTGGTGGAGAGGTCGGTGGACGAGGCGAGCAGCTCCAGCACGAGCTTGCGGCTGTGGCGGGCGCGCTCGGTGTCGGTGCGTACGGTCATGCCCGCCTCGGCGCGGCGCGAACAGGCGGGCGCGAGGGTGCGCGCGCCCTCCACCTCCACCACGCACACCCGGCAGGCGTTCTTGGGGGTGAGCGTGTCGCCCTCGCACAGGGTCGGGATGTCCTTGCCTGCGCTGCGGCAGGCGTCCAGGAGAGTCGAGCCTTCCGGGACCCTGACCGGCTGCTCGTCCAGGGTGAACTCGACCAGCCGGCGCGGCGGCCCCAGTGGTATCGCGGTCATTCGTAGGCTCCCAGCCGGTCGATGGCGGATTCGACGGCGTTCCAGGCGGTCTGCCCGAGACCGCAGATCGAGGCGTCGCGCATGGCCTTGCCGACGTCGCGCAGCAGCGCGATGTCGTCGGCGGCGTCGGCGCCCGTACGGTCCTTGATGCGGTGCAGGGCCTCCTCCTGGCGGACCGTGCCGACGCGGCAGGGAACGCACTGCCCGCACGACTCGTCGCGGAAGAACTCCGCGATGCGGAGGAGGACGCGGGGCAGTTCTACGGTGTCGTCGAGGACGAGTACGACTCCGGAGCCGAGGGTGGCGCCGGCGGCGCGGGTGCCCTCGAAGGTGAGCGGGATGTCCAGTTCGTCGGGGCGTACGAAGCTGCCCGCGGCGCCGCCGAGGAGCACGGCCCGCAGGGTCTGGGGCGGCCCGGCGAGCTCGATCAGCTCGCCCAGGGTGACGCCGAACGGCAGCTCGTACACGCCGGGCCTGGTGACGTTCCCGGAGACGCAGAAGAGTTTCGTCTCCCCGGCTTTCGTCCCGTCGGCGCGGCCGGTGAGGATGGGGAGGACGTTGACCAGCGTCTCGACGTTGTTGACGGCGGTGGGCTTCCCGAAGAGCCCCTTCTCGACGGGGAACGGCGGCTTGGTGCGCGGCTCGCCGCGGTAGCCCTCGATGGAGTTGAAGATCGCGGTCTCTTCGCCGCAGATGTACGCGCCGGCGCCGCGCCGTATCTCGATGTCGAAGGCGTGGCCCTGGCCGAGGATGTCGTCACCGAGCAGTCCGCGTGATCTTGCCTGGGAGATCGCGTCGGCCAGGCGGTCGAGGGCGCGGGGGTACTCCCCGCGGAGGTAGAGGTAGCCCTGGCGGGCCCCGATGGCGTACCCCGCGATGGTCATCGCCTCGATCAGCGCGAAGGGGTCGCCCTCCATCAGGACCCGGTCCTTGAAGGTGCCGGGCTCGCTTTCGTCGGCGTTGCAGACGAGGTAGTGGGGGTGGTCGGGTTGCGAGGCGGTGGCCTGCCACTTCCGTCCGGCAGGGAAGGCGGCTCCACCGCGGCCGACGAGGCCGGATTCGGTGACTTCGCGGATGACGGCGGCGGGGCCGAGGGCGAAGGCGCGGCGGAGGGCGGCGTAGCCGCCGTGGGCGCGGTAGTCGTCGAGGGAGGTGGGGTCGACGGCGCCGATGCGCCGGAGGAGGGTCAGCCCTGGTTGCCCGGCCTGGGGCACGGCGGCCGCGGCGGGGGGTTCGTGGGGGGCGTGGTGGGGGGAGCGGGTGGCGGCGAGGGTGGTTTCGACGGTGGCGGGGGCGATGACGGTGGCGGCGTGTGTGCGGGGTGCGGGGTGGCCCTGCGGCCTGTCGGCCTCCCGGGCCTGCGCCTCGTTGGCCTCGCGGCTGGTCGCTCCGTTGAGCGGCGCGGAGGGTTGTGCCTGCGGCGGGTTTGCCCCCACCCCGCCCTCCCCCAGAGCTTCGCCTGGGAGGTACCCCCATCCCGTAACTGGGGGCTGCGCCCCCAGACCCCCGGTACGGCCTTCGGCCGTGTCCTCAATCGCCGGACGGGCTTGAATTGCCGCCCGTCCGGCGGAAAACTCAAGCCCCGCCGGCGTTTGAGGCGCGGGGTTCGGGGCGGAGCCCCGACAGAGGCCGGACACATTCAGCCCCTCCGGCGATTGAGGAGTGGGGGTACCTCCCACGCCGCTAGGCGTAGGGGGAGGGTCCAGTGCGGAGCCCCGCAAAGAGCCCGCGCCCGCCTGGAGCAGCAGCGCCGCCGGAGCCCGTTCGCACAAGCCCAGGCACGGGCTCGCCTGCCACGCCACATCCGGCCCCAGCCGCTCCGTCAGCCCCGCCGCCACCGCCCCCGCCCCCCGCGCCGCGCACGCCAGGTCCGTACAGACATGCAGCACCTTCCTCGCCCGCGGCTTCACCGAGAACATCGAGTAGAACGTCGCGACCCCGTACGCCTCCGCCGGCGGCACCGTCAGCCGTCGGCAGATGTAGTCCAGCGCGCCCTCGCTCAGCCAGCCCACCCGGTCGTTGACCGCGTGCAGCGCCGGCAGCAGCAGATCGCGCCGCTCACGCGCCGCCGCGCCGCCCCGCGCCCACCGCAGGTCCGCGTCCGTGCGTTCGGTGCCGCCCTCCCACCCCGTCTCCGCCGGGCCCAACAGCTCGTCGACCGCAGCCCGTTCCTCGTCTGTCGCCTTCGCCGTGTCCGAGAATTTCAGGTCCATGCGGATACCAACTTCTCTATCCGGACGGCGGAGGCCTTGAACTCGGCCGTGCCCGCGATCGGGCAGTTCGCCTCGATCGTCAGCTGGTTGGTGTCGACCTCGTCCGGGAAGTGCATCGTCATGAACGCGAGCCCGGGCCGCAGCCCGGGGTCGATCCACACCGGCGCCGTCACCGAGCCCCGCCGCGAGGAGACCCGAACCTCCTCGCCGACCGTGACCTCGTACGCCGCCGCGTCCTCCGGGCACAGTTCGATGTACTCCCCGCGCCGCATCGGGGACGCGTAACTCCCGCTCTGCACACCGGTGTTGTACGAGTCGAGCCGCCGCCCTGTCGTCAGCCGCAGCGGATACGCCTCGTCCGTCAGGTCCACCGGCGGGTCGTGCTGGACCAGGCCGAAAGCGGCGGGCATGCCGCGCCGGGCAGGGTCGGTCTCCCACAGGCGGGCGTGCAGGAAGCTCGCGGGCAGTTCGTCCACGTCCGGGCAGGGCCACTGGAGGCCCTGGTGCTCCTCCAGCCGGTCGTACGTCATGCCGAAGTGGTCGGGGGAGAGCGAGCGCAGCTCGTTCCACACGGTCTGGGAGTCCGTGAACTTCCAGTCGTGGCCCAGCCGTTCGGCCATGTCGCAGAGGATGTCGATGTCCTCGCGCGCCTCGCCCGGCGGCACCAGCGCCGCCCGTACCCGCTGCACCCGCCGTTCGCTGTTCGTGGTCGTACCGTCCGTCTCGGCCCACGCGGCCGTCGCCGGGAGCACCACATCGGCCATCTCGGCCGTCTTCGTCAGGAAGATGTCCTGCACCACCAGGTGGTCCAGCGCCGTCAGCCGCCGGATCGCCTGCTCGCTGTCGGCCTCGGACTGCGCCGGGTTCTCGCCGATGCAGTACACCGCCCGCAGCTCGCGGCTCTCCATCGCCTCGAACATCTCGGTGAGCGTCTTGCCGTACCGCGGCTGGATGACCGTGTCCCACGTCCGCTCGAACTTGACCCGTGCCACCGGGTCCAGGATGTCCTGGAAGCCGGGCAGCTTGTTCGGGATCGCCCCCATGTCGCCGCCGCCCTGGACGTTGTTCTGGCCGCGCAGCGGCTGCACCCCGGCGCCGTACCGGCCCACCTGCCCCGTGAGCAGCGACAGATTGATCAGCGCGCGCACATTGTCGGTGCCGTTGTGGTGTTCGGTGATGCCCAGCGTCCAGCACAACTGGGCCCGCTCGGCGGTGGCGTACGCGTGCGCCAGTTCGCGGATCGCCGCCGCGGGGACGCCCGTCACCTTCTCCGCCGCCGTCAGCGTCCACGGCTCGACCAGTTCCTCGTACGCCTCGAAGCCCGTCGTCGCACGCTCCACGAAGGCCCGGTTGACCAGCCCGGCGTGGATGATCTCGCGGCCCACGGCGTGCGCGAGCGGAATGTCCGTACCGACATTCAGCCCGAGCCAGCCCTCCGCCCACTCGGCGGTCGAGGTCCGGCGCGGATCGACGGCGTACATCCGCGCCCCGTTCCGGATCCCCTTCAGTACGTGCTGGAAGAAGATCGGGTGCGCGAAGCGGGCGTTGGAGCCCCACATCACGATCAGATCGGTGTGGTCGACCTCCGCGTACGAGGAGGTGCCGCCGCCCGAGCCGAAGACGGCCGACAGGCCCGCCACGCTCGGCGCGTGGCAGGTGCGGTTGCAGGAGTCGACATTGTTGGTGCCCATCACCACGCGGGTGAACTTCTGCGCCACATAGTTCATTTCGTTGGTGGCGCGGGCGCAGGAGAGCATCGCGAAGGCATCGGGACCGTACGTCTCGCGCGTGTCGCGGAACCCGGCCGCGGCCCGCTCCAGCGCCTCGTCCCAGCTCGCCCCGCGCAACTGCCCGTCGCTGCCCCGGACGAGGGGGTGGGTGAGCCTCGGATACTGCTTCTTCGGCTTCTGCGGCTTCTTCATGCTGCACTTCCGGTGGTCGTGGCGAGCAGATCGGCGAGCGCGTGCACCGCGCACAGTTTCGGTACGGGGGTCCGGGTCAGGGCCGCCAGCTCGACGACTGCCGCGAGCAGTACGTCCAGCTCCAGCGGCTTGCCCTTCTCCAGGTCCTGGAGGGTGGACGTCTTGTGCTCGCCGACGCGCTCGGCGCCCGCGATGCGCCGCTCCACGGAGATCCTGGGGTGGCAGCCGACCGCCGCCGCGACCTCCAGCGTTTCGCGCATCATTGTCTCGACCAGCGCCTTGGTGTCCCGGTGGCGGCAGATCTGCGCCATCGTGGCCCGCGAGAGCGCGCTGATCGGGTTGAACGAGATATTGCCGAGCAGCTTGATCCAGATGTCGTTGCGCAGATCGGGCTCGACGGGGCACTTGAGCCCGCCCGCGACCATCGCCTCGCTGAAGTCCCGGCACCGCTGCGACACGGTCAGATCCGGCTCGCCGATGGAGAACCGGGTGCCTTCCAGGTGACGTACGACTCCGGGCCCGGCCAGCTCGGTGGCGGCGTAGACGACGCAGCCGATGGCCCGGTCGGGCGGCAGCGTCGCGCTGACCGCGCCGCCCGGGTCGACGCTCTCGATGCGCCGTCCCGCGTACGGTCCCGGCAGGCCGTGGAAGTACCACCAGGGGATGCCGTTCTGGGCGGCGATGACGGCCGTACGGTCGTGCAGCAGCGGATGTACCAAGGGCGCGGACACCGCGTAGGAGTTGGCCTTGAGACCGAGGAAGACATAGTCGACGGGCCCGACTGAGGACGGGTCGTCGGTGGCGTTGGGCAGCGCGGTGAAGTCACCGCGCGGGCTGAGCACCCGTACGCCGTCGCGGCGCATGGCCGCCAGGTGCGGACCTCGGGCGATGAGATGGACCTGGGCGCCCGCGCGGTGGAGCGCGGCTCCGACATACGCGCCGATGGCACCGGCGCCGACAACTGCGACTTTCACGGGGCTCTCCGTTCGGAGGGCGGAAGGAAAGGTAGGGCAGTACGGAAGAAGCGCAGACAGAATATTGTCTACAGTATGCGGTTCTGGCGGTCAATACTCCACGTACCCTTGGGGAAGCTCCAAAGTCCGGGCCGCGAAGCTGTCGGAACACGCGCCGCTGTATCCGGCGGTAGCAGCCAAGACTGAATAGTTCCTGACTTTCTTCGCGAGGGGATCCCCTACATGACCGTCTCCATGACCGGCACACGTGTCGTCGCACTCGGGCATTACCAGCCCGCCAAGGTGCTCACCAATGACGACCTGACGGCCATGGTCGACACCAGCGACGAGTGGATCCGCAGCCGCGTCGGCATCGAGACCCGGCATGTGGCCGGCCCGGACGAACCGGTGGACGAGCTCGCCGCGCACGCCGCGGCGAAGGCGCTGGCCGCCGCCGGTCTGACGCCCGCCGACATCGACCTCGTCATGGTGGCCACCTCCACCGCGATCGACCGCTCGCCGAACACCGCGGCCCGCGTCGCGGCCCGGCTCGGCATGGCCTCGCCCGCGGTCATAGATGTCAATGTCGTCTGCGCGGGCTTCACGCACGCGCTCGCCATGGCGGACCACACCGTACGGGCGGGAGCGGCGACGCGCGCCCTGGTGATCGGCGCCGACAAAATGGCGGACATAGTCGACTGGGCCGACCGCACCACCTGTGTGCTCGTCGGCGACGGCGCGGGCGCCGTGGTGATCGAGGCGACCGGCGCCGGTGAGGAGCCGGGGATCGGCCCGGTGCTGTGGGGCTCGCTCCCGGAGATGGGCCATGCCGTACGTATCGAAGGCTCCCCGCCCCGGTTCGCGCAGGAGGGCCAGTCCGTCTACCGCTGGGCCACCACCCAGCTTCCGCCCATCGCGCGCAAGGTCTGCGAGCGCGCGGGCGTCGCGCTCGACGAGATCAAGGCGGTTGTCCTGCACCAGGCCAATCTGCGGATCATCGAGCCCGTCGCGGCGAAGATCGGCGCGGTGAACGCGGTGATCGCCCGCGATGTGATCCGGTCCGGCAACACCTCGGCCGCCTCGATCCCGATGGCGCTCTCCAAGCTGGTCGAGCGCGGCGAGATCGAGACGGGCGATCCGGTGCTGCTCTTCGGCTTCGGCGGCAATCTCTCGTACGCGGGGCAGGTCGTCCGCTGCCCCTGACCGGGGCAGACTGAGGCGCATGGCGACGAACAGGCGAAGCGCGGGCCTGCTGCTGTTCCGGATTCTGGGGCAGGGCAGGCCTGTCGAGGTGCTCCTCGGGCATATGGGAGGGCCGTTCTGGCAGGCCCGGGACGCGGGAGCCTGGTCCGTACCGAAGGGCGAATACGCTCCGGAGGAGGAGCCGATGGCTGCCGCCCGGCGGGAGTTCGAGGAGGAACTCGGCCTCGCGCCGCCCGACGGGCCCTGGCTGGCGCTCGGCGAAGTCCGGCAGTCCGGCGGCAAGACCGTCACGGTGTGGGCGGTGGAGGGGGAACTCGACACCGCCCTCGTCGTACCGGGGACCTTCACGATGGAGTGGCCGAGGGGCTCGGGGCGTATGCGGGAGTTCCCCGAGATCGACCGGGCCGAGTGGATCGGCGTCGAGGAGGCGGGGGAGAAGCTCGTGAAGGGGCAGCGGGTGTTTCTCGACCGGCTGGCGGAGCTTCTCGCGTCCGGCGCGTCCGGCGCGTCCGGCGCGTCCGGCGCGTCCGATGCCCCCGATGTGTCCGGCGCGGGGTGACAAGGATCTCTGCCGGGTGCGACTCGGCATGGCGGGGATTGGACTCGGTAGACTGTAGACGATAGCCAATCGCCGCTCAGCCGTGCCGGCCCAGAGGGGGACCGCGATGTTGTCCGCAGGACTGCCGCAGGGAACTGTGCCCAAGCTGGAGCGACCCGGGCCGCTGCGCGAGCGTGTCTACGAGGCGCTGCTCGAACTGATCACGACCCGCGCCCTGCGTCCCGGCCAGCACCTGGTCGAGAGCGAACTCGCGGGCCACCTCGGGGTGTCCCGCCAGCCCGTGCGCGAGGCGCTGCAGCGGCTCAACACCGAGGGCTGGGTCGATCTGCGCCCGGCGCAGGGCGCGTTCGTCCACGAGCCGACCGAGTCGGAGGCGGACCAGCTGCTCTCCGTCCGTACGCTCCTGGAGGCGGAGGCCGCCCGGCTGGCCGCCGCGAACTCCGGCTCGGCGGGCATCGCCGCGCTCGAAGCGCTGTGCGCGCAGGGCGAGCAGGCGGTGGCGGACGACGATGTGGACCTGGCGGTGGCCACCAACGCCCGCTTCCACGCCAAGGTGATGGAGCTGGCCGGGAACCTCGTACTGGCAGAGCTGGCGGGACAGGTGGACCGCCGGGTCCGCTGGTACTACACGCCCGTGGCGCGGCAGCGCGGCAGGCAGTCCTGGATCGAGCACCGGGAGCTGATCGCGGCGATCTCGCGCCGTGACGAGCAGCGCGCGACGGAGGTCATGCGGGCGCACACGGAGCACACCCGCAAGACCTACCACCAGAGGGAACAGAGCTAGAAGGTCGGCGGGCCCGGACCCCAGGACCCGGCCCCAGGAGGTCTCCACCACCGCGATTCGTCGAGCGTGCCGTCCGAGTAGAAGCTGAAGAAGGCGTCGACGTAGCGCTGAGGCATGAGCGCGCTCAGCTCCGCCCGCGCCTCGTCGTCCGACTGCCCCTCGAAGCGCAGCTCCCGGCCGAGCATCTCGCCCAGAATCCGCACCCGGTCGCCCGGCAGCAGCGACTCGGGTTCGGACAGGGCCTAGGGCGTGTTTTAGAAGTAGCGCCGTCCGCCCGTAGGGCGGGCCCTGCGGCGTCTGGTGCGTGCAATCGCAAGGCGGAGGATCGTCCTCGTACTGGACGTACTTGGGCGACTCCGACAACACCGCGAGTGCGCGTGCCAGGCGTCGCGGGGCAGGCGGGACTTCTAAAACACGCCCTAGGCCTGCCCCTCATGTTCGTTGGAGAGCAGGGCGCGGGCGGCGACCGCCGCGATGTCGTACGGGTCGATGTTCGCGATCCGCACCTCCGCCCACGGCGCGCGGACCACGGCGCCGCCAGCCACGGAGCTGCCCGACAGTCTCGGGCATGTGCTCGTAGCCCGGGAACAGACCTCGGTGGATCTCTCTCAGGAGTCAGTCTCCATGGGCGATCAGATCTTTGTCCCGAGTGTGGAGAAAGTTATGTCGGATCTCTGCTCAAGTTCTTCCCAGTTGGAGAAAGCGCTGCTACGTTCCCCTCCAAAGGCCGACAGAGACACCCGAGACTGGCCGAAAAGGCATGGAAGGCGGGGAGGGGCACGTGAGACGCATGACCGCTCGACCCGCGAACGCGCACCAGGCGCGACTGCTCCGGCTGCTGCGCGACGGTGGGCCCAACTCCCGCGCACAGCTGGGCGATCAGGTCGATCTGTCCCGTTCCAAGCTCGCCGTGGAGGTCGACCGGCTGCTCGACACGGGGCTCGTGGTCGCGGACGGACTGGCCGCCTCACGCGGCGGACGCCGCTCCCACAACATCCGGCTCGCGCCCGCCCTGCGCTTCCTCGGCGTCGACATCGGCGCCACCTCGATCGATGTGGCCGTCACCAACGCCGAGCTGGAAGTGCTCGGTCACGTCAACCACCCCATGGACGTACGCGAAGGCCCCGTCGCCGTCTTCGAGCAGGTGCTGTCGATGGCGGCCAAGCTCAGGGCCTCCGGACTCGCCGAGGAATTCGACGGCGCGGGCATCGGCGTCCCGGGGCCGGTCCGCTTCCCGGAGGGTGTGCCGGTCGCGCCCCCGATCATGCCCGGCTGGGACGGCTTCCCGGTGCGCGAGGCGCTCAGCCAGGACCTCGGCTGCCCGGTCATGGTCGACAACGACGTGAACCTGATGGCGATGGGGGAGCAGCACGCCGGTGTCGCACGCTCGGTGGGCGACTTCCTCTGCGTCAAGATCGGTACGGGCATCGGCTGCGGCATTGTCGTCGGCGGCGAGGTTTACCGCGGTACGACGGGCAGCGCCGGCGACATCGGCCATATCCAGGTCGAACCGGACGGCCGCGCCTGCGCCTGCGGTAACAGGGGCTGCCTGGAGGCCCACTTCAGCGGCGCGGCGCTCGCCCGCGACGCCGAGGACGCGGCCCGTGCCGGCCGGTCCGCCGAGCTCGCGGCCCGGCTGGAGGCGGCCGGGAGGCTCACGGCCGTCGACGTTGCCGCCGCGGCGGCGGCGGGCGACGCCACCTCGCTCGACCTCATCCGCGAGGGCGGCAACCGGGTCGGCCAGGTCATCGCCGGACTCGTCAGCTTCTTCAACCCGGGGCTCGTGGTGATCGGCGGCGGTGTGACGGGTCTGGGTCACACGCTGCTGGCGAGCGTACGGACCCAGGTCTACCGGCAGTCACTGCCGCTGGCCACCGGCAATCTGCCCATCGTGCTGGGCGAGTTGGGGCCGACCGCCGGAGTGATCGGCGCGGCCAGGCTCATCAGCGACCACCTGTTCTCGCCGGCCTGACCGGGCCGGTCGATCGCCTCACCGCCTCACCAAGAAGCAAAACAAGCAGTGCAAGAAGCAGTGCAAGAAGCAGAAGAAACAACACGAGACACAGGCACCCACCCGCACAGCACGCCCTGCTCCGCTCACCGGCCGCACCCGCCGAGGGGATTTGCCATGGCACCCGAACCACCCCTACTCACCATGGACTCCATCACCAAGTCGTTCCCCGGCGTCCGCGCCCTCGACGGCGTGGACCTGGAGGTCCAGGCCGGCGAGGTCCACTGCCTCCTCGGCCAGAACGGCGCCGGAAAGTCCACCCTCATCAAGGTGCTCGCCGGGGCCCATCAGCCCGATGGCGGACAGATCACCTGGCAGGGAGCAGCCGTCTCCCTCAAGTCCCCCATCGCCGCCATGCGGCTCGGCATCGCCACCATCTACCAGGAGCTCGACCTCGTCGAAGAACTCTCGGTCGCCGAGAACGTCTTCCTCGGCCACGAGCCGACCTCGGCCGGATTTGTCGTACGCGGCAAGGAGGCCAGATCGCTTGCGGCCAAGCTGCTCAAGCGGCTCGGCCACGGTGAGATCGACCCGGCGCGCCGCGTCGGCGACCTCTCCGCCGCCCAGCAGCAGATCGTCTCCATGGCCCGCGCCCTCTCCCACGAGGTACGCCTCATCGTGATGGACGAGCCCTCCGCGGCCCTCGACCCCGACGAGGTCGACAACCTCTTCCGTATCGTCGCCGGCCTGACCGCCGACGGGGTCGCCGTCGTCTATATCTCGCACCGCCTGGAGGAAATCCGGCGCATCGGCGACCGGGTGACCGTCCTCAAGGACGGCCGGGCGGTCGCCGTCGGCCTGCCCGCGCAGTCCACCCCCACCCGCGACATCGTCGCCCTGATGACCGGCCGTAACGTCGAGTACGTCTTCCCCGAGCGACGGCCGGAGGCTGCGAAGGCTTCTCAGGAGCCGGTCCTGCGGGTCGAAGGACTCACCAGGAAAGGCGAGTTCGCCCCCGTCGACCTGGAGCTGCGGCCCGGGGAGATCGTCGGGCTCGCCGGACTCGTCGGCTCCGGACGCTCCGAGATCCTGGAGACGATCTACGGCGCCCGCAAGCCCAGCGCGGGCCGTGTCCTGGTCGACGGAAAGCCCCTGCGGCTCGGTAGCGTCCGCGCTGCCGTCGGCGCCGGAATCGGGCTGGCCCCGGAGGAGCGCAAGGCACAGGCCCTGCTGATGCTGGAGTCCGTCACCCGTAATGTCTCCCTCTCCACGCTCTCCCGCTTCGCCCGCGGCGGCTGGCTCGACCGCAAGGAGGAGCGCGCCGCCGCACAGCGGGCGACCAGGGAACTCTCCCTGCGCCCCGACAACCCGGACGCCCGCATCCGTACCCTCTCCGGCGGCAATCAGCAGAAGGCCGTGCTCGCCCGCTGGCTGCTGCGCGGCTGCCGTGTGCTGCTGCTGGACGAGCCGACGCGCGGCGTCGATGTCGGGGCGCGCGCCGAGCTCTACGCCGTGATCCGCCGGCTGGCGGACGAAGGCCTGGCCGTACTCCTCGTATCCAGCGAAGTCCCCGAAGTCCTGGGCCTCGCCGACCGGGTGCTGGTGCTCCGCGAGGGCAGCGTCGTGCACACGGCCGACGCCCGGGAGCTGGACGAGCACCGCGTACTCGATCTTGTGATGGAAGGGAGCCCGACTCCATGACGCAGCCAGCCTCTCCGGCGCAGCAGGACGCGCCGATAATCGACCCCAAGTCCACGCCGGACAGCGGAGGGTGGCGTCGACCGCTCGGTCTGCGCCTGGATGTCCGCAACCTTTCGCTGCTCGGTGTGCTCGCCGTTCTGATCGCGGTGGGCGGCATCACCAAGCCCGATGCGTTCCTCGCCACGAGCAATCTCCAGCTGGTGCTGACCCAGGCCTCGGTCATCGGTGTCGTCACCGTCGGCATGACCTTTGTGATCACCAGCGGTGGCATCGACCTGTCGGTCGGCGCGATCGTGGCACTGTCGTCGGTGTGGGCGACGACGCTCGCGACGCAGGAGTACGGCTTCGCGGGCATCCTCTTCACCGCCGTGATCGTCGGTCTGGGCTGCGGCCTGGTGAACGGGATGCTGATCGCGTACGGCGGGATGGTGCCGTTCATCGCGACGCTGGCCATGCTCGCCTCCGCCCGCGGACTCGCCCTCCAGATCACGGACGGCAAGACGCAGATGGTCACCGTGAACTCCGTACTCGACCTGGGCGTCAGGGACGCCTACATCCTCGGCATCCCGCCGCTGGTGCTGGTCTTCGCGGCGGTCACGGTCGTCGGCTGGCTGCTGCTGAACCGTACGACCTTCGGGCGGCGTACCGTCGCGGTCGGCGGTAACGCGGAAGCCGCCCGCCTCGCCGGGATCGACGTACGCAGGCAGCGGCTCTACCTCTATCTGCTCTCCGGGCTGTGCTGCGGAATCGCCGCCTTCATGCTGATCGTGCTGGCGGGGTCCGGACAGAACACCAACGGCAATCTCTACGAACTCGACGCCATCGCCGCGGCGATCATCGGCGGCACGCTGCTGAGCGGAGGCCGGGGCACCATCGTCGGCTCGGTGCTCGGCGTACTCGTCTTCACCACGATCACGAACATCTTCGCCCTCAACAACCTGGAGAGCGCCGTTCAGCAGATCGCCAAGGGCGCGATCATCGTCGCCGCGGTCCTGGTCCAGCACCGCACACTGCGCGGCTCCGACCACTGACCCGGCCCTGTCCCCGCCTTACTCCCTGTTTCTGTCGCACCGCCCAGCCGAAGGGTTGATCCGTCATGCCAGAAATCCCAGCCACCAGCCGCAGAGGTCTGCTGTTCGGCACCGCCGCCGTCTCCGCGGGCGCCCTCCTCACCGCCTGCACCAGCAACGAGCCCAAGAAGACAGAGTCCGCCACCAACAACGCCCCGGTCGCCGCCGACGACAAGCCCGGCAAGGCCGTCACCATCGGCTTCGCCGGACCCCAGGCCGACCACGGGTGGCTCAACGCCATCAACGAGAACGCCAAGTCGCGGGCCAAGAAGTACTCGGAGGTGACCCTGGAGATCACCGAGGGCTCCAACGACACCGCCGCCCAGATCGGCCAGGTCCAGACGCTGATCAACAAGAAAGTTGATGTGTTGGTGATCCTGCCGGCCGACGGCAAGGCGCTGACCCAGGTCGGCCTCCAGGCCATGAAGGCCGGGATCCCCGTCATCAACCTCGACCGGATCTTCGCCTCCCCGCAGGCGTACCGCTGCTGGATCGGCGGCGACAACTACGGCATGGGCCTCAACGCCGGGCGCTACATCGGTGAGCAGCTCAAGGGCAAGGCGGGGGCCAAGGTCATCGAACTGGCCGGACTCGACAACCTGGAGCTCACCAAGCAGCGCACCCAGGGCTTCGACGACGCCCTGAAGAACTACCCCAACATCAGGAAGGTGGCCCGCCAGGCGGCCGACTTCACCGTCGAGTCCGGCCAGGCGAAAATGGCTCAGCTCCTCCAGGCACAGAGTCAGTTCGACGCCGTGTGGAACCACGACGACGACCAGGGAGTAGGCGCGTTGCGCGCCATCGCGCAGGCGGGCCGCAAGGACTTCCTGATGGTCGGCGGCGCCGGGGCCAAGTCCGCGATGGACGCCATCAAGGCCGACAACAGCGTGCTGAAGGCCACCGTCCTCTACCCGCCGACGATGGCCGCCTCCGCCATCGACCTCGCCCGCGCGCTCGGCCAGGCCAAGGGCGTCAGCGGGATGTCCGAACTGGAGATCCCCGCCTCGATCACCCTCTACTCGGCCGTGGTGACCAAGGAGAACGTGGACGAGTACCTGCCCACGGGTTTCAGCTGAACCGGCATGCCCGCCCCCACCGAGCAACCGAGGAGGAATCCGCATGGAACTCAGGGACAGTCAGTCGTTGTCCGGTCAAGCCGGTGTGCTGCCGACGCTCGGCGTCGGCATGGTCGGTTACGCGTTCATGGGCGCCGCCCACTCCCAGGGGTGGCGCACCGCGGGACGCGTCTTCGACCTGCCGATGCGGCCGGTACTCGCCGCGATCGGCGGCCGTGACGCCGCGGCCGTGCGGGCCGCGGCGGCGAAACACGGCTGGGCGGCGGCGGAGACCGACTGGCGCGACCTCGTGACCCGGGACGATGTGCAGCTGGTCGACATCTGCACACCGGGGGACAGCCATGCGGAGATCGCCGTCGCGGCGCTGGAGGCGGGCAAGCATGTGCTGTGCGAGAAGCCGCTCGCCAACACCGTGGCCGAGGCCGAGATGATGGTGGCGGCGGCCGAGCGGGCCAGGGAGCGCGGCCAGTTGGCGATGGTCGGCTTCAACTACCGGCGGGTGCCCGCGATGGCGTACGCCCGCCGGCTGATCGCCGAGGGCAGGCTCGGGACGCTGCGCCATGTGCGCTGCGCCTATCTCCAGGACTGGCTGGTCGACCCGGAGTTTCCGCTCACGTGGCGGCTGCTGCGCCAACACGCGGGCTCGGGGGCGCTCGGCGATCTGGGCGCGCACATCGTGGACCTCGCGCAGTATCTGGCGGGGGAGCCGCTGGTCGGGGTCTCGGCGCTGTCGGAGACGTTCGTACGGGAGAGGCCGCTGCTCGCAGGGGCCTCGGCCGGGCTGTCCGCATCCGGCAGCACGGAACGAGGTGCGGTCACGGTCGATGACGCGGCGGTGTTCACCGGGCGGCTCGCCTCCGGTGCGCTCGCCTCCTTCGAGGTGTCCCGGATGGCCTCGGGCCGCAAGAACTCGCTGCGGCTCGAAATCAACGGTGAGCTGGGGTCGATCGCGTTCGACCTGGAGCGGCTGAACGAGCTGTTCTTCCACGACCACACCGAACCGGCCGCCTCCTCCGGCTTCCGGCGGATCCTCGTCACCGAGCCGGAACACCCGTATCTGGAGGCCTGGTGGCCGCCGGGGCACGCCCTCGGTTACGAGCACACCTTCGCCCACCAGGCCCGCGACCTGGTCGAGGCGATCGCGGCGGGCACCGACCCCACGCCGTCGTTCGCCGACGGGCTGCAGGTGCAGCGGGTGCTGGCGGCGGTGGAGGAGAGCGCCGCGAAGAACGCGGTCTACACCCCCGTACAGGCACAGACGCAGGCACAGGCACAGACGCAGGCACAGGCACAGGCACCCGTACAGGCGCAGGTTTAGGAGGAGACCGACATGCCACGTCCGTTCACGCTCTTCACCGGCCAGTGGGCCGATCTGCCGCTGGAGGAGGTCTGCCGCCTCGCCCGCGACTTCGGCTACGACGGCCTCGAACTGGCCTGCTGGGGCGACCACTTCGAGGTCGACAAGGCGCTCGCCGACCCCTCGTATCTCGACGGCCGCCACGCGCTGCTGGAGAAGTACGGCCTCAAGTGCTGGGCCATCTCCAACCACCTGGTCGGCCAGGCGGTCTGCGACTCGATCATCGACGAACGTCACCAGGCGATCCTGCCCGCCAGGATCTGGGGCGACGGCGAGCCCGAGGGCGTACGGCAGCGGGCCGCAGCCGAGATCAAGGACACCGCGCGAGCGGCGGCGGCCTTCGGGGTGCGTACCGTCATCGGCTTCACCGGCTCGTCCATCTGGCATCTGGTGGCGATGTTCCCGCCGGTGCCCGAGCGGATGATCGAGCGGGGCTACGAGGACTTCGCGGAGCGCTGGAATCCGATCCTCGACGTATTCGACGCGGAGGGGGTGCGCTTCGCCCACGAGGTGCATCCCAGCGAGATCGCGTACGACTACTGGACCACGCACCGCGCCCTGGACGCGGTCGGGCGGCGCGAGGCCTTCGGGCTCAACTTCGACCCGAGCCACTTCGTGTGGCAGGACCTGGACCCGGTGGGTTTCCTGTACGACTTCCGGGACCGGATCTACCACGTGGACTGCAAGGAGGCGCGTAAGCGCCTCGACGGCCGCAACGGCCGGCTCGGCTCCCATCTGCCGTGGGGCGACCCGCGGCGCGGCTGGGACTTCGTCTCGGCCGGGCACGGCGATGTGCCGTGGGAGGACGTCTTCCGGATGCTGCGCTCGATCGGTTACGACGGTCCCGTCTCGGTGGAGTGGGAGGACGCGGGCATGGACCGCCTGGCGGGCGCGCCAGAAGCGCTCGCCGGTCTGAAGCGGTTTGATTTCGACCCGCCCACGGCTTCCTTCGACGCGGCCTTCGGGGGCGGCGACTAGGGCGTGTTTGAGAAGTAGCGCCGTCCGCCCGTAGGGCGGGCCCTGCGGTGTCTGGTGCGTGCAGTCGCAAGGCGGTGGGGGCACTCCCCCT